>NZ_JBANET010000022.1:0-76716 GCF_037026685.1 Orrella sp. JC864
AGCCGCGCGCGCCGCCTCCTGCGCGGCCTGCTGCGCGGCAATGGCGTTGGCCGTGCGGTTCAGGTTGGCGATCGAGCGCGAGAGCTGCTCGCGCGCCTGGGCCTGCTGGCGCGCCGAAGTGGGCAGGGCCGCCCCAGGCACGGGCGCGCGCTGGGCGGCGCGGGCCTGGCCGCCCGCACTGGCGCCGGCGGCGAACCAGGCGCCGCTCGCGGCATGGGCCGGCGCCGGCAGCAGCGCCGAAGACAGGCCGCCGGCGGCCAGCGCCGCGGCCACCGCCATGGCGGCGGGCGTCAGGCGCACGCGGCGGTCACGGCGGACTCGGCTGGAGACAGGGCGGGCGGCATAGGGCTGGGTGTCGTAGCGGGACATGACGGCATTCCGGTGAAATCGGGCATGGGTGATCGGGTGCGGCATCGCACCTGCTTTCCCAATAGACGATTCACTTTCGTGAACCCGAACCGGAAGTTTTGTGATTCTTTTGTGACTGCCCGGCGCCGATCCTGCGCGGACGCCGGGCGTCTTGGCGCTTAACTCAGTATCCTGACGCCGCCGGGCAGCGACCGCACCTGGGCATCGACCAGTTGCTCGATGCGCGCCAGCGCCTGCTCGATATCGTCCACGCTAAAGCGCCCGCTCAGCCGCCGTCCGGCCAGGCGCTCGCCCACGACGACGATACGGCCGCTGCGATAGCGGTTCAGGTCGGCCACCACCTCGGGCAAGGGGGCCTCGTCGAACACCAGCCAGCCGCGCCGCCAGGCCGACAGGCGCTCGGCGCCGACCGTCTCCACCGCCTGCACGGCACGCGTGTCGTAGGCCACCTGCTGGCCGGCGGCAAGGCGGCGCACGCCCAAGGGATGGCGCAGCTCCGCAAAGCCTTCGATGCAGCTGGCGCATGCGCGCCCGCCCAGCCAGCGCACATCGACGCTGCCCGAAGAAAACACCAGCAGGCCGGGGCCGGCCTGCAACTCGATACGATGTGCCGCATCGCGCGCGCTGACGGCGGCCTCCCCGCCGATCAACGCCAGGCGCGTGTGCGCCGGGCCGGCCGTGCTGACCGACAGGCTGCTGCGTGCGCTCAAGGCCACCTGCACCTGGCCGGCCAGGTCGAACTCGCGCAACTCGCCCACGCGGGTGCTGTAATCGGCGCCCCATTCGTTCAGGGCCGGCAGCCTGCCCAGCCAGGGCAGCACGCCCACGGCGGCGGCACCAGCCGCCACGACGCCCGCGCCGCCGGCCAACAGCCAACGGCGCCTGCCGGCCTGCAAGACGCCCGCCCGCCTGGCCCGGGCCAGGCGGTGCACCTGCAGCACCTGGCCGAGCTCGTGCCAATCGCGCTTGGCCTGCTCGAAGGCCAGCTCGTGCGCCGGGCCCATGCCCAGCCAATGCGCCAGCGCCTTGGCGTCGTCCGTGGTCGCACGGCCCGAACGGATCAGCCGTATCCACGCTCGCGCCTGGGCCTGCAGCGCCTCGTCCGGCTGCGCAACGCTGGCGGTAGTCGCAGTGCGCGTCATCGTTCAGTCCTTCATGGCCTTGGCGCACAGCTCGTGCGCCTTGCTCAGCTCGCGCTCGACCATGCGCAGCGAGATGCCGTAGCGTTCAGCCAGCTCGCGCTGCGAAACGCCGTCCATGCGCACGGCCTCGAGGATCTGGCGCTGGCGCTCGGTCAGCTTGTCCATGGCGCGCAGCGCCGCCTCGATGTTGCGGTGCGCGGACACGACCTCGGCGGTGTCCGGCGCCTCGCGCAGCGCCAGCAAGGCATCGGCCTCTTCGCCGCTGAGCAGGCGCGCCTCGCTGCGCAGCCGGTCGATGGCGATATTGGAAGCCACACGATACAGGAAGGCCTGCGGACTGCGCACCTACGCGTCCAGCGCATTGCGGTCGGCCAGGCGCACATAGGCCTCGTGCAGCGCATCGCTGGCATGGTCGGCCGACCCCAGCTTGCGCGTCAACGCGTGCTTGAGCTGGTCGTAGCGTTCGGCGAAATAGCGCCGCAGCTCGGCCAGGCCCGTATCGCCGGACAGGCGCGGGCTGCGTTCGGCCTCATCGCGCATGGCAGTCCCGGCCAGGCTGGGCCTGCGGCTCGATCAGCAGGGCCACGGGCTGGCCCTGGGCCGCCGGCGACAGGCCCGGCACGCTCAGCCCCTGCAAGGCTTGCCGCACGCCATCATCGCGCGCGGCATCGCCGGTGGGCGCCAGCACCACACGGACGATGCGCTGCTGCTCGACCCAGACCCGCAAGGCCAGCCGATAGCCGCCCGGCTGCGTGGCGGGATCGGCGCACAAGGATTGGGTGATGCGCCATTGCAGCAAGGCATGGTCGCGCCCCTGGCCGGACGGGGCGCGGCGCGCGGCCGCGGTGCCGGCGGCCGGCGCGGTGGGCACCAGCATCGCCACCCCGCCGCCGGCATGGCGCACGGCCATGCCCGAGCCCTGCACCAGCCGGCGCAGGGCTTCGACGGGCGTATACCAGCCGCGCACGGCCTGCGCCCGCCGCGCGCGCACGCCGTCGCTGTCGTAAAGCAGCGGCAGATCGGCCACGTCCTGGAAGCTTGCCAGGGCAGCGTTCAGCGGTTGTTGCGGCATGTCGAAATAAAGGCGGCTGTGGCTGTTGGCCCCCGCGGGACCGGCCGCGACGGCGAGGAAACAGGACAACAGGCAAGCCATCGCCAGCCGGAACGGCCGTCGCACGGCCGATGCGAGCACCTTCATGCCTTGATGTCCCTGCCTGTGGGTCGCCTGCCGGACTGACCGGCAAGCCAGCCCCGCAATCTATCGACGGGATATTTCAGCGGCGTGACATCCAGACACCCATTTGCGGCCGCCGGGCCGGCGCCGGCCCCCGGACACGCCGCCCGCGCGGGCGGACCTGCAGGGACCCGGCACTAGCCTTCGAAGGCGGCGGCCGCGCGCCCGATGCGGTCGTTGACCGCCTCCCACTGCGGGGTGCGTGGCGGGGCCTGCACCAGGATGCGGTCATAGCCGAGCAGGTCCAGCTCGCGCAGCACGGCATAAAGCGATTGCGCATAGCGCCCGGGATCGGCCGGCACCGCGCGCACCGCCAGCCGCCCGGCCGCGGCGGGCGCCAGGCTCGGCGGCTCGTAGCAGACCAGCACGCTGCGGCCGGCCGGCAGGCCCTGTCCCTGGGCCAGCGCCTGCAGCCGGGCGGCATCCAGCACCGCCAGCGGCGTGCGCGGGGCGTAGTGCGCCTTGAGCGAGCCCGATACGCGCGGCGCAGCGGCATCGGGCGCGGACACCGGCATGCCCAGCGCCTGCGCCAGGGCCTGGGCGCCGATGTGGCCCGGACGCAGCAGCACCGGACCGACGCCGCGGTCCAGGCGGGAAAGATCGACGATGGTCGATTCGATGCCCACTTGCGCATCGCCGCCGTCCAGCACCAGCATGCCGGCGGCCACCTGGTCGGGAAACTCGGCGCGCACGTGCGCGGCACGGGTGGGCGAGACCTGGCCGAACTTGTTGGCCGAGGGCGCGGCCACGCCGCCCTGGCCGCCCGGCTTGCCGGCCGCGAAGGCGCGCAGCAGGGCCTGGGCCACGGGATGCGAGGGGCAGCGCAGGCCGATGCTGTCCTGGCCCGCGCTGACGGTCGGATCGATATGCGGGGCGCGCGGCAGGATCAAGGTCAGCGGGCCGGGCCAGAAGGCCTGGGCCAGTTGCCGGGCCTGCGGCGGCACGGCGCCGCTCCAGTAGGCCAGGTCGGCCTCGGGCGCCACGTGCACGATCACCGGATGGTCGGCGGGCCTGCCCTTGGCGGCATAGATGCGCCGCACGGCTTGCGGCTGCTCGGCGTCGGCGCCCAGCCCGTAGACGGTCTCGGTGGGAAAGGCGACCAGTTCGCCGCGCGCCAGCGCCTGGGCGGCCTGCGCGACCTGCGCCTCGGTGGGGCCGGCGCTCATGGTCGAATCGGCCCGCCGCTCACAGCGCCGGATCGGGCAAACCCAGCACGCGCGCCACCTGGGCCGCGGCGGCCTGCGCCTGTGCCAGCGTGGGCGCCACGCAGGTGACGTGCCCCATCTTGCGGCCGCGCCGGGCCTGCTTCTTGCCGTACAGGTGCAGCTTGGCCGCCGGCACGGCCAGCACGCCGGCCCAGTCGGGCTCGCGCGGCGTCTGGCTGCCCGGTTCGAACCAGGCGTCGCCCAGGATGTTGAGCATCACGGCCGGCGCCAGCAGGCGCGTGCTGCCCAGCGGCAGGCCGGCCAGCACGCGGGCCTGCTGCTCGAACTGGCTGCACTGGCAGGCGTCCAGCGTGTAGTGGCCGCTGTTGTGCGGGCGCGGCGCAATCTCGTTGACCACCAGGCGGCCATCCCGCAGCACGAAGAACTCCACGCACAGCACGCCCTGGTAATCCAGGCCGCGGGCGATGTCCAGCGCCGCCTGCACGGCCTGGCGCTCGAGTTCGGGCGCCAACGCATCGCCGACCGTGGTGACGGCCAGGATGCCGTCGTGATGCACGTTGCGCGCCACGGGGAAGACCTCGGCCTGGCCGTCGGCGCCGCGCGCCAGCACGACCGAGATCTCGAAATCCAGCGGCAGCAGGGCCTCGAGCACGCAGGGCACGCCGCCGAAGCCGGCGTGCGCGGCCAGCGCCTGCTCGCGCGTGGCCACACGGGCCTGGCCCTTGCCGTCGTAGCCCAGCCGGGCCACCTTCAGGATGCCGGGAAACAGCGCATCGTCGGCGCCCTCGATGTCGGCGCTGGCGCGGATGGGCGCATGCGGCGCCACCGCGATGCCCTGGGCGGCCACGAAGGCCTTTTCGTCGATGCGGTCCTGCACGATGGCCACGGCCTCGCCGCCAGGGCTGACGCGGCAGCGCTGCGCCAGCGAACGCAGGCTGCCCGCCGGGACGTTCTCGAACTCGGTGGTGATCACCGGGCACAGCGCCGCCAGTTCGGCCAGCCCGGCGGTGTCGTCGTAGGCGGCGCGGATGTGGCGCTCGGCCACGGCGGCCGCCGGCCCCTCGTCGGCCGGGTCCAGCACCGCGACCTGATAGCCCAGGCTTTGCGCGGCATGGCAGAACATGCGGCCCAATTGGCCGCCGCCCAGCAGCCCCAGCCAGGAACCGGGGGCAAGCGCGGAGGAAGAACGGAAGTCGGTGCTCATGCGATGGGAAACCGGAAGAAGGAAAGCGGCGCGGCCTATACCACGGACGGCGGCGGCGGCACGACCATGGCGCGCGCGGCCTCGGTCTGGCGCTGGCGAAAGGCCAGCAGCTTCTCGCGCAAGGCGGCGTCGGTGGTGGCCAGGTTGGCGATGACGTGCAGCGCGGCGTTGGCCGCGCCGGCCTCGCCGATGGCGAAGGTGCCCACGGGCACGCCCTTGGGCATCTGCACGATGGACAGCAGCGAATCTTCGCCGCGCAGGTAGCGCGAAGGCACGGGCACGCCGAACACGGGCACTTCGGTCAGCGCGGCCAGCATGCCCGGCAGGTGGGCGGCGCCGCCCGCGCCGGCGATGATGGCGCGCAGGCCGCGCGCGTGGGCCGCGGCGCCGTAGTCGGCCATATCCAGCGGCATGCGGTGCGCCGAGACCACGCGCGACTCGCAGGGCACGCCGAAGGATTCGAGCATGGCCACGGCATGCTTCATGATGTCCCAATCGCTGGACGAACCCATCACCACGCCTACGACGGGCGAGGTGCTGGCGAAGGAAGCGGCTGCGGCGGGCGCGCCGGGGTCGGGAGCGGTCATGGCGGTCAGGGCGCGGGGCGGCGAAAAACGGCCATTTTACCGCGCCGGGGCTTGCGGCGCGGATTTCCCGCCCAGGCGGCAAGAAAGCCAAACGACAGCGCAATGAACGCAACCAGCCATGCGGGCGCAATACGGCCTGCCTACCATCGCCCGCTTCGGCGGTACGGCCTTGCGCCGCCCGCGGGATCCCAAAACAACGAAACAGGCCTGCACATGTCGCTTTTCTCCTTGCTTTTCCCCTTGGCGGTCCGCCGCGCCCTGGCTGCCCTGACCCTGCCGCTGGCCCTGGCGGCTTGCAGCAGCAGCGACGACGATCCGCCCGAGCCGCCGCCCGCGGCCGACGAGGCCGAACCGCCGCTGGCCGAGCCGCCAGCCGAGCCGCCTGTCGAACCGGCCCCGCTGCCCCATGTGGACGCGCAGCCCGGCGACCTGCTGGAAGTGCCCATCGGATCGCTGCGGCCCACCCAGGCCGCGATCGGCTACGACCAGGTCTATTACAAGCTGGGCCGATGGCAGCCCGACATGGCGCGTCCCACCTGGGCCGCCGATCCGGCCAGCCACCTGAACTACCTGAACCGCACGCTGGGCAAGAAGTTCGACGACTTCTGCGAGGACACCGGACAGGGCGAGCGCGCCCAGCCGTTCCAGACCCTGGACGAGGCCCTGGCCGCGCGCCTGGACGTCCCGGGCAGCTTTGCCTGCCGCGATGCGCCGGGCACCGATGCCGATGCGCTCAAGACCGTCGTGGTCGGCCCCGGCGGCGAGCTCTACCTGACCGACGGCCACCACACCTTCAGCTCGCTGTACGAGGTGCCCGACGGCGGCCCGCAGCTCAAGGTCTGGGTGAAGGTCGATGCCAACTACAGCGACGCGGCCAGCGAAGCCGAGTTCTGGCAGCGCATGATCACGCAAGGAAAGACCTGGCTGCGCGACGGCGGGAACAATCCCATCACGCCGGCCGAACTGCCCACGCGCGTGGGCATGCAACACCCCGACCGTCCGGGCGGCATGGCCGAGGACCCTTACCGCTCGCTGGTGTATTTCACCCGCGGCATCGGCTATGACAACGGCGGCCTGCCCGAATTCGCCGAATTCTACTGGGCCGATTACCTGCGCGGGCAGACCGCGGCAGGCCATCTTCAGCCCATGAGCGCGTATGCCATGCAGGCGCCGCACCCGGTAGCCGACATCCTGGCGCAAAGCACCTTGAACAGTTCGCTGGCCCCGCGCGGCAGCGACACCAGCTATCCGGCGCTCATCCGCGATGCGGCGCTGCGCATGGCGGCGCTGGGCGATGCGGACGCGGTCAGCGCCGGGCTGACGGCCGCGCAGCTGGGCCGCATCGCGCTGGCGCCCGGCGCGCCCAACCCCAGCCCCACCAAGTCGGCCCGCGACGAACTCGAGGACATCGCCCGCAACGACGTCAACAGCAGCGGCAATCCGCGCGGGGCGGGCAAGCTGTGGTTCGCCGTCAACTACCGCCACTGCGGCGCGCCGGCCACCGGCACCTGCTGGGGCTGGTAGCGCCCTATTGCCGGCCGCCGTCCTTCTCTTCCAGGCGCACGCCCAGCTTCAGGGCCACCTGCCAGTGCGCCACCTTGCCATCGTGCAGGTGGCCGCGCACCGCGGTCACCTCGAACCAATCCATGTTGCGCAAGGTGCTGCGGGCGCGCTCGAGCGCGCGCCGGATGGCGTCGTCGCTGGATACGGCGGAAGAACCGACGAGTTCGATCTGCTTGTAGACATGGTCGGACATGGACGTCTCCTTGCGAGTCAGGGTACGGGCCCGGCATGGGCCCGCCTGCCGTCCATTCGATCATGCCCGCCGCCGGCAGGCCGTATGCAATGGTTTCAGCGCCGCTCCAGGCGTTTCCCGCGCCCGCTCAGGCGGTCAGCCGCTGCAGCGCCTCGCGGTACTTGGCGGCCGTCTTCTCCAGGATGTCGCGCGGCGCGCGCGGGGCCGGCGGGGTCTTGTCCCAAGGCTGGGTTTCCAGCCAATCACGGATGAACTGCTTGTCGAAGGACGGCGGGCTGATGCCCTCGCGATAGCCGTCCACCGGCCAGAAACGCGAGGAGTCGGGCGTCAGTACCTCGTCCATCAGGTGCAGCGTGCCCGACTCGTCCAGGCCAAATTCGAACTTGGTGTCGGCGATGATGATGCCCTTGGTGGCCGCGTATTGCGCCGCCTCGGTGTAGAGCCGCAGCGTCACGTCGCGGATGCGCGCGGCCAGTTCGGGGCCGATCGCCTGGACCACATGTTCGAAATCGACGTTCTCGTCGTGGCTGCCGAACTCGGCCTTGGCCGCGGGCGTGAAGATCGGCTGGGGCAGCTTGCCGGCCTGTTTCAGGCCGGCGGGCAAGGGCACGCCGCAGACCGCGCCGCCGGCCTGGTAGTCCTTCCAGCCCGACCCGATGAGGTAGCCGCGCGCCACCGCCTCCACCAGGATGGGCTTGAGGCGCTTGACCACCATCGAGCGGCCGCGCACCTGCTCGCGCTCCTCGGGCGCCACCACGTCCTCGGGCGCGATGCCGGTGCTGTGGTTGGGCACGATATGCGCCAGCTTGCCAAGCCAGAACTCGGTCAGCTCGGTCAGCACCTGGCCCTTGCCGGGTATGGGATCGTCAAGGATCACGTCGAAGGCCGAGATGCGGTCCGAGGCGACGATCAACAGTTTGTCGTCGCCCACGGCGTACATGTCGCGCACCTTGCCGCGCGCCAGGAGCGGCAAGGACTGGATGCTGGATTGGTGCAGGGCGGAAGTCACGGAATTTGGCCTCGAAGGACTGCGGGAAAAGGGCTGCCGCGCCAGGCGCGGCAGGGCGGCCGGCCTTTACTGGACGACCTGGGCCAGCTTGCCCGAAGCGTACTGGCGGGCGATCTCGTCCAGCGGCACGGGCTTGATCCGGCTGGCGTGGCCAGCCGCGCCGAACTCGACGTAGCGCTGCGCACAGATCTTCTGCGCGGCGGCGCGGGCCGGCTTGAGATATTCGCGCGGATCGAACTTGGAAGGGTTCTCGGCGAAGAAGCGGCGGATGGCGCCGGTCATGGCCAGGCGGATGTCGGTGTCGATGTTGATCTTGCGCACGCCGTACTTGATGGCTTCCTGGATCTCTTCGACGGGCACGCCGTAGGTCTCCTTCATGTCGCCGCCGAACTGGCGGATCTCGGCCAGCAGCTCTTGCGGCACGCTGGAGCTGCCGTGCATCACCAGGTGGGTGTTGGGCAGGCGGGCGTGGATTTCCTTGATGCGCGAAATCGACAGGATGTCGCCGGTGGGCTTGCGGCTGAACTTGTAGGCGCCGTGGCTGGTGCCGATGGCGATGGCCAGCGCATCGAGCTGGGTGCGCCGCACGAAATCGGCGGCCTGCTCGGGGTCGGTCAGCAGCTGGTCCATGGTCAGCGTGCCTTCGGCGCCGTGGCCGTCTTCCTTGTCGCCCTTCATGGTCTCGAGCGAGCCCAGGCAGCCCAGCTCGCCCTCGACCGTCACGCCCAGCTTGTGGGCGGTGTCCACCACCGTCTTGGTGACCTGGACGTTGTATTCGTAGTCGGCGATGGTCTTGCCGTCTTCCATGAGCGAGCCGTCCATCATCACGCTGGAGAAACCCAGGTCGATGGCGCCCTGGCAGACCGCCGGCGACTGGCCGTGGTCCTGGTGCATCACCACCGGGATGTGCGGATAGCTTTCGACGGCGGCCTGGATCAGGTGCTTGAGGAAGGCTTCGCCGGCGTACTTGCGCGCGCCGGCCGAGGCTTGCATGATGACCGGGCTGTCGGTCTGGGCGGCGGCTTCCATGATGGCCTGGACCTGCTCGAGGTTGTTCACGTTGAAGGCCGGAATGCCGTAGCCGTGTTCGGCGGCATGGTCCAGCAGCTGGCGCATGGAAACGAGGGCCATGAAATGGTGCTCCTGAAATTATGATGTGAAAATAAGCGGATACGAGCCGTCTGAGCGCGGGATTTTACCGGTTCGCCCAGGCGGCGTTTTGCAGGAGCCCGAGCCCATGCCTTCTTCCCCTGTCCCCGGCCCGGTCCCGCCCGAAGCGGCCGACGTGGTGGCCTTCTGGCACCAGGCCGGCCCGCAGCGCTGGTTCGCCAAGGATGCGGATTTCGATGCGGCCTTCTCGGCCCGCTACATGAACCTGCACATGGCCGCCGCACGCCGCGAGCGCGAAGACTGGCTGTCCTGGCCCGAAGGCTCGCTGGCGCTGCTCGTCCTGCTCGACCAGTTCCCGCGCAATGCCTTTCGCGGCACCGGCCACATGTTCGCCACCGACGGGCTGGCCCTGGCCTACGCCCATCGCGCCATCGAAGCCGGGCACGACCGGCAGGTGCAGCCCGCGCTGCAGCCTTTTTTCTACCTGCCGCTGCAGCATGCCGAGGACCGGCGCGAGCAGGCGCGCTCGGTGGCGCTGTCGCGCCGCCTGGACGAGGACTTCCTGAAGTGGGCGGTGCTGCACCAGGAAATCATCGAGCGCTTCGGCCGCTTTCCGCACCGCAACCCGCTGCTGGGCCGCGTCACCACGCCGCAGGAGCAGGCCTTCCTGGACGAGGGCGGCTTTGCCGGCTGAACTCAGGGCTTGAAAGCGCCGATAAAAATGGCCGGGTCGACCCGCGCGTCGTTCAGGCTGACGTTCCAGTGCAGGTGCGGGCCGGTCGCGCGCCCGGTCGCGCCCACGCGCCCGAGCTGCTGGCCGCGGGCCAGCACCTGCCCGGGCTGGACCTGCACCGCGGACAAATGGCAGAACATGCTGATGAAGCCCTGGCCGTGGTCCACGAACACGGTCTTGCCGTTGAAGAAATAATCGCCGACCAGCGTGACCACGCCGGCGGCCGGCGCCCTGACCGGCGTGCCGGCGGGCACGGCGAAATCCAGGCCCGAATGCGGGTTGCGCGGCTCGCCGTTGAAGTAGCGGCGCAGGCCGAAGGGGCTGGACAGCCGGCCGCCTTCGACCGGGCGGTCCAGCACGACGTTGCTGGGCGTGCCGGCCCGGAAATTGCGGTAGGCGCGGTTCTGCTCGTCCAGCTCGCGCTCGATGCGCTTGAGGTCTTCGGGTTCGGGGCTGACCTGGCGGCGGTTCTTCAAGGTGATGTGCTGGGCCTCGTACTGCTTGCTGCCCACGGTGAAAGACACGCTGCGGCGCGCCCCGCCTTGCTCGACCTGCAGCGCGTGCGCGCCCGGCTCGGCCGACAAGGGGATGCCGACCACCGCGATCCAGCGGCGCCCTTCCTCGCGCAGCACCATCACCGGCTTGCCCTGGTAGCTGGCCTGCGGGGCCTGCGGCCCGTCGCCCAGGCCGAGCACGGCCACCCCGCCCGGCACGGGCCGGTTCAGCGTCCGGCTGATGAAGCCCTCCGCCCGGGCCAGCCCGGGCGGCAGCAGCAGCGAGCAGGCCAATGCGGCCGCCAGGCGGCGCCGGCAAGGGTCGGGCGGGGCCGCGGCGCGGCCGCGGGAAACGGAACGGATGGGCTTGGCTGTCATGCGCCCATTCTAATGGCGGCGCACCGCCAGATAGGCGCGGTGGTCCTCGTATTCGACGCGCACGTCCTCGCGCCGCAGGCCCGGCGGCAGCCGGCCGATCGCCAGGTCGCGCCGCTCCAGGCTGGCATAGCCCAGCAGCAGCGTGCGGCCCGCGCGCACCGGGCCGCTCAGATCGAGCACGGCGCCATCGAGCGCGAGCGCGCCGGCATCGAGCCGGTCGCCGCCGCCGTCCGGCCCCAGCGCAAAGGCCAGCGTCGAGCCTGGCGCCGCGTGCAGCCGGCCCAGCTGCAGCGCGCGGCCGCCGTTGCCCGGCGCCAGCGTGGCGCCGGCTTCGAGCGTGCAAGGCATGGAGATGCAGCCCGAGCCCGCCAGCCGGGCGCCCGCGCCCACGAACACACGGCTGCCCTGCAAGGAGCCGTCCACGCGCAGGCAGCCGCCGTCCACCCAGGTATCGCCGCGATACAGGCAGGTGCCCGAGAGCGTCAGCGTGCCGGGACCGACCTTCTGCAAGCGGCCGCCCCGGGCGCCGTCGGACAGGGTGCCGCCGAACACGTCATGCTCGCCCAGCGCGCCCAGCCGCAACATCGCCGGCCCCAGGTGCACGGCGCCGGTGCCGCACAGCGAACCCACCGTCAATGCCTCGCCCTCGATGTGCCCGAGCATCAGGATGCCGTCGTGCCGGATCCGGGCCCCGGACGCGTCGGCCAGGTGCTCGAAGCTCAGGCCCGCCTCGGGCCCGACGTAAATACAGGAAGCCCCGGCGACGGCCTCGTGCATGAAAAGCGCACGGCCCGAAAGAATGTCGATCGCGCTGGCGCCCGCGTCGGCCGACCCGGCCAGCAGCAGCGTCCCGCCATGCACCAGCACGCGGGGCGGACAGGTCTGGCCCGTGCCAAAAACGGCGATCTCGCCAGGCGCGACGGCTTGCACGGGACAACCGGCCGGCATGGCCGCCGGCCCGTCCAGCGGCCGCCCCGGCGCGCGGCCGGTCTTTCGGCCAGGCAAGATGGGGGCCGGCGCGCCGGGCTGCGCATCGATGGGCACCGCGGAATCGAGCTCTTGCATGGGCGTCCAGGCTTGCCGCAGCAAGCCCCCTCCTGGAAGGAAAGCTTGAGACCCGTTGATTGTTGCAATTTCTGGTCACAATCGTGGCAGACGATTTGAACCGGAATCCACTTATTGAGCGCAAGACTTGTATATTCGTCCCAATGCGAACTTCCGGTATTTGCCATGGCCTGCCAGCCGCTGCTGTCGGTCGCTTTCGACACCGACTACTTTCCCGCTCACGAACGACTGGATGTCTGGCGCGCCTGCATCGCCGACGTGTTCGACATCCAGCCGCACCCCGGCACGCCGGCCTCGGCCTTCCATGCCTGCATGCACGGCTATAACCTGGGCGGCATGCTGGTGGGCAGGGTGCGCGACAACGGCATCCACTACGGCACCTCGGTCTCGTCCGAGCGCACCGACCACATCCTGGTGCAGACCTTCGTGCACGGCGGCCACCACAGCGAAGCGGACGGCCGTCCCGTGACGGTCCTGCCGGGGCAGACCTGCGTGCTGGATGTCGGGCGCAGCCTGCGCAGCCGCCGCCATGGCGCGGCCGACATCATCAACCTGATGCTGCCGCGCGAGGCGCTGGCCGGGCTGCCCGACCTGCACGGCCTGATCCTGGACCCGGAACGCGGCCGCCTGCTGGCCGACTACCTGCAGTCGCTGCTGCAAGCCCTGCCCAGCCTCGGGCAGGAGGATGCGCGCGCCGTCGAGCGCATCACCCGCGACATGGTGGTCATGTGCCTGCGCCCCAGCGCCGAGAACCGCGAGCGGGTCCTGCCGCAGATCGAGGCCGGCACCTTGCGCCGGGCCAAGCGGCTGATCGAGTCGCGCCTGACCTGTCCGCAGCTGTCGGCCCGCCTGCTCTGCCAGCAGCTGGGCATTTCGCGCTCTTCGCTGTACCGGCTGTTCGAGCCCGAGGGCGGCGTGGCCCACTACGTGCAAGGCCGGCGCCTGCACGCCGTGCGCCAGCTGCTGGCTCGGCCCGGACCCCGGCATCGGCTGGCCGAGCTGGCGGCCCGGTTCGGCTTTAGCGACGGCGCGCACCTGAGCCGGGCCTTTCGCGCCCGCTACGGCCATACGCCCAGCGAATGGCGCGAGCACGCGTGCCAGGCCGCCGCCGGGGCCGCGGCCGACAGTGCGCCCCAGGACCATCTGGTGTTCCGGCGCTGGCTGCGGGAAATCCGCGCCTGAATCCGCCTCATACTCCCAGGTATTGCCGCCGCAGCGCCTGGTCCGCCGCCAGCCGCTGCAAGGATCCCTCGTAGGCCAGCTGCCCTTTCTCCAGCACATAGGCGCGGTCGGCCACCAGTTGCGCGAAATGCAGGTTCTGCTCGGACAGCAGCACGCTGGTGCCGGCGGCCTTCAGGGCCAGGATCATCCCTGCCATCTGCTCGACGATCAGCGGGGCGATGCCCTCCGAAGGCTCGTCCAGCAGCACCACGTAGGGATTGCCCATCAGCGTGCGCGCGACCGTCAGCATCTGCTGCTCGCCGCCGCTCATCTGCGCGGCCGGACGGGCGCGCAGCTCGGCCAGGTTGGGAAACAGCCGGTACAGCGCCTCGGGGGTCCAGGCGTGGACCGGCGTGCCGTCGGGCCAGCGGCGCGGCCGCTGGCGGCCGACCTCCAGGTTCTCGGCCACGCTCAGCTCGGTGAAGATGCGGCGGTCCTCGGGCACGAAGCCCAGGCCGGCGCGGGCGATGCGATGGGTAGGCCAGCCGCCGATATCCTGGCCCATGAAGCGCACGGTGCCGCCGCGCCGGGCCAGCATGCCCATCAAGGCCTTGATGGTGGTGGACTTGCCCGCGCCATTGCGGCCCAGCAGGGCCACCACCTCGCCGCGGCCCACCGCCAGGTCCAGGCCGTGCAGGATGTGCGCCTGGCCGTACCAGGCGTGGAGCCCCGCCACCTGCAGCAGCGGCTCGCGCGGCGGCGCTTTCGGGCCGGCATCCTCGTGTTTCATGCGCCTTCTCCAGGGCCCGCCGCAAACGTGCTGCCGCGCCCGAAATAAACCTCCTGCACGCGCGCGTCCTCGCGCACCTGCGCGGGCGGACCTTGGGCGATCAGCCGCCCGCGCGCCAGCACGACGATGCGGTCGGCATGGGCGAAGACCACGTCCATGCTGTGCTCGGTGAACAGCACGGCCATGCCGCGCTCGTCCACCAGCCGCCGCGTCAGGCCCATCAATGCGTGGCGCTCGGCCGGGGCCATGCCGGCGGTGGGCTCGTCCATCAGCAGCAGGCGCGGCGCATTGGACAAGGCCATGGCCAGCTCGACGCGCTTGACGTCGCCATAGGCCAGCTCGCTGCAAGGCCGGTCGGCCTGCTCGCGCATGTCCACCTGCTCGAGCAGCGCCAGCGCCTGGCCGCGGTGCTGCGCCGCTGCGCCGCGCCAGAACGAGAACACCCGGCGCTGGTGCGAAAGCAGCGCCATCTGCACATTCTCGGCCACGGTCAGCGTGCCGAAGGTGGCGGCCACCTGGAAGGTCCGTCCCACGCCCCGCGCCCAGATCCGGCGCGGCGACAGGCCCGCGATTTCGCGCCCGTCCAGCCGGATGGAGCCGGCACTGGGGGCAAGCTGGCCGCCGATCATATTGAACAGCGTGGACTTGCCCGCGCCGTTGGGCCCGATCAAGGCCAGCAGCTCGCCGGGCGCCAGCGCAAAATCGACCTGGTCGACCGCGCGCACGCCGCCGAAGGCCTTGCACAGCCCTTGCACTTGCAGCAGGCTCATCGCGGACCTCCCGCGGCCGCCAGGCCGCGCCAGAGCCGGCCGAGCTGCCCGGCCGCGCCGGCCAGCCCCTGCGGGAACAGCAGCACCAGCAGCAGGATCACCGCGCCGAACAGGGCACGCCAATAGTCGGTGGCCCGCATGATCTCGTCCTGCAAGGTGGTGAAGGCGGCGGCGCCCGCCAGCGGGCCCGCCAGCGACTGGATGCCGCCCAGCAACACCATCACCAGCGCGTCCACCGACTTGCCGATGCCCAGGGCATCGGGCGAGATGCTGCCCTTGGAAAAGGCGAACAGCGAGCCCGCCAGGCCGGCGAACAGCCCCGCGATCACGAAGCCGGCCCATTGCACCCCCTGCACCGGCACGCCGATGGCCAGCGCGCGCAGCGGCGCGTCGCGGCTGGCCCGCAAGGCCAGCCCGAAGGGCGAGAACACCGCCCGGCGCAGCAGCAGCACCGACCCGGCCACCAGCGCCAGCGTCAGGTAGTAGTAGGCCGGCCCGGCCGAAAGCCAGGCGCTGGGCCACAGGCCGATCAAGCCGTTGGAGCCGCCGGTCACCGCATCCCATTGGAAGACGACGGACCAGACGATCTGCGCGAAGGCCAGCGTCAGCATGGCCAGGTAGACCCCCGACAGGCGCACGCAGAACCAGCCGAACACCAGCGCGCCCAAGGCCGCGGCCAGCGGCCCGAACAGCAATGCTGCCTCCATGGGCAGGGACAGGCCGCGCAGCAGCAGCGCCGCGCCATAGGCGCCCAGGCCGAAATAGGCCGCATGGCCGAAGGAATGCATGCCGCCCGGCCCCATCATGAAATGCAGGCTGGCGGCGAACAGCGCGGCCACCAGCACGTCCTGCATCAGGATCACGGCATAAGGATGGCTGTGCGCCAGCAGCGGCAGCGCGGCCAGGACGGCGAACAGCGCCAGCGCCGCCAGGCGCAGGCGGCGCGAGGCCGGGCGCAGCGGCGCCTCGATAGGCGCGGTGCCGCGGCTGGCGCCCTGCGGCTTGCCGAACAGGCCCCAGGGCCGGAACACCAGCACCAGCGCCATGAACAGGAACTCGACCACCAGCGTCAGCCGCGGGAACTCCACCGCCACGCCCAGGATGCTGACGGTGCCCAGCGCCACGCACAAGGCCTTGATTTCGGCGATCAGCAGCGCGGCCACGAAGGCGCCCGGTATCGAACCCATGCCGCCGACCACCACCACCACGAAGGCCTCGCCGATCACGCGCAGGTCCAGGCTCAGGCTGGCCGGCTCGCGCGGCAGCTGCAAGGCGCCGCCCAGCCCGGCCAGCATCGCGCCCAGGGCGAACACGCTGGTAAAGAGCCAGGCCTGGTTCACGCCCAGCGCCGACAGCATGGCCCGGTCCTGCGTGGCGGCGCGCACCAGCATGCCCCAGCGCGTGCGCGCCAGCAGCAGCCACAGCAGGCCCAGCACCAGCGGGCCCAGCGCGATCAGCACCAGGTTGTAGACCGGATAGGCGCGGCCCAGGATCTCGACCGCCCCGCCCAGGCCGGGCGCGCGCCGGCCCAGCAGGTCCTCGGCGCCCCACAGCCAGAGGGCCGCGTCGTTGATCACCAGCACCAGCGCGAACGTGGCCAGCAGCTGGAACAGCTCGGGGGCGCGGTAGATGCGCCGCAGCAGCAGCATCTCGACCAGCGCGCCCAGCACGCCCACCGCCAGCGCGGCCAGCAGCACGCTGCCCCAGAAACCCAGGGCGGTGGCGCCATAGCGCTCGGCCAGGCTATAGGCCACGTACAGGCCCAGCATATACAGCGAGCCGTGCGCGAAGTTGACGATGCGGCTGACGCCGAAGATCAGCGACAGCCCCGCAGCCACCAGGAACAGCGTGGCCGCCTCGGCCAGGCCGTTGAGCAGCTGGACCAGCAGGCCGGCCAGCGTCATTGCGCCGGACGCAGCTTGCGGACCTCCTCGTCGCTGGGCAACACGTCGGCGCCGTCAACGTAGCGGAAGTCGGTCATGATGCCTTCGCCGTCCTTGAGCGCCAGGCGTCCCACGTAGGCGCCCATGGTGGACTGGTGATCCAGGGCGCGGTATTCGATGGGGCCAAAGGGAATGGTCAGCTTCAGGCCCTTGAAGGCCTCGACCATGGCCGGCGTATCGGTGCTGCCGGCCTTCTTGACGCCCTCGGCCAGCGACAGGATGGTGGAATAGCCCACCACCGAGCCCAGGCGCGGATGCTCGCCGAAGCGATCCTGGTAGGCCTTCAGGAAGGCGTCGTGCTCGGGCGTGTCGATGGACTGCCAGGGATAGCCGGTGACGATCCAGCCCTCGGGCGTCTCGTCGCGCAGCGGCCCCAGGTATTCGGGCTCGCCGCTGAGCACGCTGAGCACCGGCATGTCCTTGAACAGGCCGCGCGTGGTGCCCTCGCGCACGAAACGGGTCAGGTCGGTGGCGAACAGCACGTTGAAGATGGCATCGGGCCTGGCGTCGGCCAGGGCCTGCACCACGCTGCCGGCATCGACCTTGCCCAGCGGGGTGGCCTGCTCGGCCACGAACTCCACGTCCGGCTGCGCTTGCCTGAGCAGGCGCTTGAAGGTGGCCACGGCCGACTGCCCATACTCGTAGTTGGGGTAGACCAGCGCCCAGCGCCGCTTGTTGAGCTTGACCGCCTCGGGGATCAGCATGGCCACCTGCATGTAGGTGGAGGTGCGCAGGCGGAAGGTATAGGGGTTGCCGTTTTCCCAGGTGACCTTGTCGGTCAGCGTCTCGCTGGCCAGGAAGAAACGCTGCTTCTGGCGCGCGTAGTCGGTCAGGGCCAGGCCCACGTGCGAGAGAAAGGAGCCGGTCAGCAGGTCCACGCGCTCGCGCGAGATCAGCTCTTCGGCGGCGCGCACCGCCTCGCCCGGATTGGCGTTGTCGTCGCGGATGACCAGTTCGAGCTTGCGGCCGAGCACGCCGCCCTCGGCGTTGATCTGCTCGACCGCCAGGATCATGCCCTTGCGATAGGGCTCCAGAAAGGCGGGCTGGGCCTTGTAGCTGTTGATCTCGCCGATGCGGATGGCGTCCTGCGCGGCGCGCGCGCCCCACGGCGCGGCGGCGGCCAGCAGGCCCGCGCAGGCGGCCAGCAGGAGGTGGCGGGATACTGCCTTCATGTGCTGCTCCTTGGGCGCCCGGTAGCCGCCCGGTTGGTGTCCTGGTCAGGATGGCGCGGCCGCCCCCGCGGCCCTTGCGCTGTGCCGGCACCGGCCGGCTCCCCCATTTATGCTCAATTTGAGTATTTTTGCCTTAAAAAAAACGGCAAGGCTTTAAGGTATCGGTCTTGTAAGCCTTCTGTCAATCTTGCAGCGCAACACGGGTTGCCGCCCAGGCCGGGCCGGTCAGGGCTGCGGGCGCACGGCCCCCTTGGGGCGAAAGGCGGCGACCACGCCGGCATGGGTCTGGCAGTACGGTCCGCCGATCAGGTCTATGCAATAGGGCACGGCGGCGAAGATGCCCGGCACGCGCGGCGTGCCGTCGGCATGCTTGAGGCCTTCCAGCGTTTCGCGGATGGCCTTGGGCTGGCCGGGCAGGTTGATGATCAGCGCCGCGTGATCGGCGGTCTCGCGGATCACCGCGACCTGGCGCGACAGGATGGCGGTGGGCACGAAAGCCAGGCTGACCTGGCGCATCTGCTCGCCGAAACCGGGCAGCTCGCGCGTGCCGGCCTGCAAGGTGGCTTCGGGCGTGACGTCGCGGCGCGCCGGCCCGGTGCCGCCGGTGGTCAGCACGAGGTCGCAGCCTTGCCGGTCCACCAGGTCGATCAGCGTATCGGTGATGAGCTGGCGCTCGTCCGGGATCAGCCGGTCCACGGCCTGCCAGGGGCTGGCCAGGGCGCGGCCCAGCCATTCGCGCAAGGCCGGCAGGCCTTCGTCCTGGTAGTCGCCGCGCGAGGCGCGGTCCGAAACGGACACCAGGCCGATCAGCAGTTCGTCGGGATGGCGGCGGGCCAGGGCTTTTGCTTGCATGGGTACGTTGGCGGTCGTGGAAGCGGATCCGAAACTGTAGCGCAGCCGCCGCCCCCGGGCCAGCCCGGCCCGCCGGCGCTAGCGGTACAGCAGGTCGCGCAGGCCCAGGCTCAGGGGCGCGAACCAGGTTACCGCCGCCAGGCACAGCAGGATGACCGCCACGAAGGGCAGCAGGTGCCCGATGATCCGGTCCAGCGAAATGCGCGCCACCGCGCAGGCGGCGAACAGGTTCACGCCGAAGGGCGGCGTGATCATGCCCAGCGCCAGGTTCACCACCATGATGATGCCGAAATGCACCGGGTCGATGCCGAAGTAGGCTGCCACGGGCGCCAGGATCGGCGCCAGCACGATGATGGCCGCCGAGGTCTCGATGAACATGCCGATCACGAACAGCGCGGCGTTCACGCCCAGCAGGAACCACAGCGGCGAGGTCAGCGTGTCCTTCAGGAAATTGCCGATCTCGGCCGGGATGCCCGCGCGCGTGATCATGAAGGCGAACAGGCCGGCGTTGGCGATGACGAACATGATGACCGCGGAGGAAACCACCGACTTCTGCAGCACCGGCAGCAGGTCCTTCAAGCCGATCTCGCGGTAGATCAGCATGCCCACCACCAGCGCATAGACGACCGCCACGGCCGAGGCCTCGGTGGGGGTGAACACGCCGCCATAGATCCCGCCCAGGATGATCACCGGCATCATCAGGGCCCAGAAGGCCGAGCGCCCCGAGCGCAGCAGCGACATGCGGCCCTCGCCGTCCTGCCGGCCCCAGCCCTTGATCTTGCACGTGATCCAGACGAACAGCATCAGGACCAGGCACACGAAGACCGCCGGCCCGATGCCGGCGATGAACAGCTCGCCGATGGATACCTCGGCCGATACGCCATACAGGATCATCGGAATCGACGGCGGCATGATCACGCCCAGTTCGGCGCTGGTGGCTTGCAGCGAGGCCGCGTAAGGCGTGGGATAGCCATGCCGGATCAGCGCGGGGATCAGGATGGCGCCCACCGCGAAGGTCGTGGCCACCGAAGAGCCCGAAACCGCCGCGAAGATCATGCAGGTGAGCACGCAGCTCATGGGCAGCCCGCCCTGCACGCCGCCGACGATGGACTTGGCGAACTCGACCAGCCGCCGCGAAATGCCGCCGGCCTCCATCAGGTTGCCCGCCAGGATGAAGAACGGGATGGCGGCCAGGGGGAACTTGTTGATGGCACCGAATATCTCCTTGACCGACAACAGCATGTTGGCGCCGGCCACATGGATGCCCAGGATCGCCGACAGCCCGATGGAAACGGCCACCGGGACGGTCAGCGCAAAGCACAGGATCATGCTGGTCAGCATTGCGGCGGACATGGCGTCTCCGGTTCTTTCAGGCCGCGCTTTCCAGTTCGCGGTCCACGGGTTCGAGCCACTGGCCCACGATGCCGAACAGCGAGAAAAAACCGCCCACGGGCACGGCCAGATAGGCCCAGAACATCGAGACCTGCTCCAGGCCGGCCACGGTCTGGAACCTGCCGCGCTGGGCGTAATCCCAGCCGACCACGATCAGCAGCACGGACAAGGCCAGGCAGGCCAGCGCCACCACCGTCTCGAGCAGCCGCCGCATGCCGCGCGGCGACCAGCGCCGCAGCACGTCCACGCTGATCATGGCGCCGACCCGGTAGGCCTTGGGAATGCCCAGGAACACCATCCAGATCAGCGAAAAGCGCGTGAGCACCTCGGTCCATTCGGTGGTCTGCTCCAGCACGAAGCGCGCCAGCACCTGGTAGAAGCCCAGCCCGGCTGCCAGGGCCAGCATCAGGCAGGCAGCCAGCAGCGAGGCCCGCGTGAGCAGGCCCTCGACAGCGAGAAATCCGCGTCTCATGCGGCCTTCAGGGCTGGTAGTTGCGGATCTGGTCCAGCTTGTCCTGGCCGAACTGCTTGGCGAAGTCCTTGTAGACCCCCGCCAGCGCGTCCTGGTAGGCCGTCTTGTCCACTTCGGTGACCACCTGCATGCCGTTCTTCTGCAGCGCGGCGACCGCCTCCTGCTCGTCCTTGTCCACCCGGGCGCGGTTGGCCGCGATGCCGGCGCGGGCGGCCTGCTCGAAGGCCTTCTTGTCCTCGTCGCTGAGCTTGTCGTAGGCCTCCTTGCTCATCAGCAGCACGCAGGGCGAGAACACGTGGCCGGTCAGCGTCATGTAGCGCTGCACCTGGTCCAGCTTGGCGGACTGGATGATGGACAGGGGATTTTCCTGCCCGTCCACGGTGCCCTGCTGCAAGGCGGTGAAGACCTCGGTGAAGGCCATGGGCGTGGGAATGATGCCGAAGGCCTTGTAGGCCTGGATGTGCACGGGATTTTCCATGGTGCGCATCTTCAGGCCCTTGAGGTCGGACGGCGAATTGACCGGCCGCCGGCTGTTGGTCATGTGGCGAAAGCCGTTGTCGCACCAGCCCAGCGCCTTCATGCCCTTGCTGTCGAACTGCTTGAGCAGGTCCTGGCCGATGGGGCCGTCCAGCACCGCGCGCGCGTGGGCATAGTCGCGGAACAGGAAAGGCACGTCCAGGATGCGCGTCTCGGGCACGAAGTTGGGCACCGGGCCGGTGGAGGTCAGCGTCAGTTCCTGGGTGCCCAGCTGCACCGCCTCGATGGCCTCGCGCTCGCCGCCCAGGGCCCCGGCGTGAAAGCCGAGGATCTCGTAGCGCCCGCCCGTCAGCTTCTTGACCTCGTCGGCGAAGGCGTGGACCAGGTCGCCGTAGTGCGAATTCTCGGCCACCGTGGTGCTCAGGCGCATCTGGATGGGCTTGTCCTGCGCCGCGGCCGGAACGGCCAGCGCGGCCGACAGGGCCAGCAAGGCAAAGCGTGCTCTGATCTTCATGGTTGTCTCCTCGTGTTGTTTTTTGACAAGCTAAGACAGGCTGGCGCATAAAGCCATAGGCAACTACCCGAAGCCGGCGCCGCCCTGCCCGGCATGGGCCCGCCTACTCGTAGTTGTGCACGATGGTCTTGGTGATGCTCATCTCCTCCAGGGCCAGCAGGCCCTTTTCACGGCCGTGGCCGCTCTTGCCGAAGCCGCCGAAAGGCAGCTCGACCCCGCCGCCGGCCCCGTAGCAATTGATGTAGACCTGGCCGCTGTCGATCGCGCGCGCCACGCGCTGCTGGCGCCCGCCATGCTCGGTCCAGACGCCGGCCACCAGGCCGTAGTCGGTGTCGTTGGCCAGCGCGATGGCGTCGGCCTCGTCCTCGAAAGGCATGGCCGCCAGCACCGGGCCGAACACTTCCTCCTTGGCCAGCAGGTGCTCGCGCGGCACGTCGGCGAACAGCGTGGGCGCCACGTAGAAGCCGCCGGACGGCACGCCGTCGAGCTTGCCCTGCGCGGCGATGCGCGCGCCGCTTTGCACGGCGTCGTCGATGAAGCGCTGCACGCGCTCGCGCTGCCTGGCGTTGATCAGCGGCCCGCAATCCAGGTCGTCGGACTGCACGCCGGTGCGCAGCTTGGCGAAACGGTCGGCCACCCGCGCCAGCACCTCGTCGTAGATCTCTTTCTGGACCAGCAGGCGCGAGCCGGCCGAGCAGGTCTGGCCGGCGTTCTGGATGATGCCGTTGACGATGGCCGGAATGGCCCGTTCGAGGTTGGCGTCGGCGAACACCACCTGCGGCGACTTGCCGCCCAGTTCGAGCACGCACTTGACGTGATGGCGCGCGGTTTCCTGCTGCACGATGGTGCCCACCTGCGGCGAGCCGGTGAAGGACACGAAGTTCACGCCCGGATGCGAGATCAGCGCCTGCCCGGCCGTGGCCCCGTAGCCCGGCACCACGTTGAAGGTGCCCTCGGGAAAGCCCGCCTCGGCGGCCAGCTCGGCCACGCGCAGGATCGACAGGCTGGCGTCCTCGGCCGGCTTGACCACCGTGGCGTTGCCCATGGCCAGCGCCGCCCCGACCGAGCGGCCCAGGATCTGGGTGGGGTAGTTCCAGGGAATGATGTGGCCCGTCACGCCGAATGGCTGGCGCACCAGGCTGACCGCATGGTTGTTCTGGTAGGGGATGATCTCGCCGTGGATCTTGTCGACCGCCCCGCCGTAGAACTCGAAATAGCGCGCCAGCAGCTTGATGTCGCTGCGCGCCGTGCTCAGCACCTTGCCGCAGTCGCGCGACTCCAGGTCGACCAGCTCGTCGTAGTTCGCCATGATCCGTTCGGCCAGCCGCGTGAGCAGGCGCCCGCGCTCGGTGGCGGTCAGGCGCGCCCACGGGCCGGCCAGCGCCTGGCGCGCCGCCTTGACCGCCAGGTCGATGTCGGCGGCCTGGCCGTCGGCGATACGGCCGATGACCTGGCCCGTGCCCGGGTCGATGACGTCGATGGTCTTGCCCGAGCTGGGCGCCTGCCACTTGCCGCCGATAAATACCATGCCTTTCATGCTTGTCTCTGCTCCATGTTGGCTTGTCTGTGCCGGCGCGCCTAGGCGCCCGAGGCGACGATCTCGGCCACCGCCTTGCCCACGTCCACCGTGCTGGCCTTGCCGCCCATGTCCGGCGTGCGCGGGCCTTCGGTCAACACGGTCTCGATGGCGCGCATCACCGCCTTCTCGGCTTCCGGATAGCCCAGGAAGTCGAGCATCAGCGCGCCGCTCCAGATCTGGCCGATCGGGTTGGCGATGCCCTTGCCGGCGATATCGGGCGCCGAACCGTGCACCGGCTCGAACAGCGAGGGGAATTTGCGCTCGGGATTGAGGTTGGCCGACGGCGCGATGCCGATGGTGCCGGTGCAGGCCGGGCCCAGGTCGGAAAGGATGTCGCCGAACAGGTTGGAGGCCACCACCACGTCGAACCAGTCCGGATGCTGCACGAAGTGCGCGGTCAGGATATCGATGTGGTACTTGTCCCAGCGCACGTCCGGATACTGCTGCGCGATGTCGGCCACGCGCTCGTCCCACCAGGGCATGGAGATCGAGATGCCGTTGGACTTGGTGGCGGCGGTCAGGTGCTTGCCGCGCTTTTGCGCCAGCTCGAAGGCGAACTTGAGCACGCGATGCGCGCCGTGGCGGCTGAACACGCTTTCCTGGATGACGATCTCGCGGTCGGTGCCTTCGAACAGGCGCCCGCCGCTGTTGGAATACTCGCCCTCGGTGTTTTCGCGCACGATGAAAAAGTCGATGTCGCCCGGCTTGCGGTTGGCCAGCGGCGAAGGCACGCCCGGCATCAGCTTGACCGGCCGCAGGTTGATGTACTGGTCGAACTTGCGGCGGAACATCAGCAGCGAGCCCCACAGCGCCAGGTGATCGGGAATGATCTCGGGCCAGCCGATGGCGCCGAAGAAAATGGCTTCGTGCTTGCCGATCTGCGCTTCCCAGTCGTCCGGCACCATGGCGCCGTGCTTGGCGTAGCGCTGCGAGCTCCAGTCGAACTCGTCGAACTGGAAGTCGATGCCAAAGCGGGTGGCCGCCGCGTCCAGCACGCGCAGCCCCTCGGGCATCACCTCGGTGCCGATGCCATCGCCGGCGATCACCGCAATCTTGTGCTTGGTACCCACGTTCACTCCCTTTCCTGGTTTGTCATACAAATTCATCATACAATTTACCGCATCCAGGCGGCCAAGCCGGATCGTATCCGACTAGTGATTACCCTAGCACGCGCCGGCCGCACGCATGGGCCGCAGCCCGCACACAGGAAAGACGCATGAGCCAGGACACCGCGCGACGCAGCCCCACGGAAAACAGCACGCTGGCCAGCCAGGTCACCGAGACCCTGCGCCGGGAAATCCGCAACGGCCTGTTCCCGGTCCATTCGCACCTGCCCACCGAGCTGGCGCTGACGCGCCGCTTCGGCGTGAGCCGCACCGTGGTGCGCGAGGCCATCTCGCGCCTGCGCTCGGACGGCCTGGTCGATACGCGCCAGGGCAGCGGCACGGTGGTGCTGGGCCCGAACGCCAATACGCCGTTTCGCATAGACCTGGACGTGCGCGGCTCGATCGACGACGCCCTGTGCGTGCTGGAGCTGCGTCGCAGCCTGGAGGCCGAGATGGCCTCGCTGGCCGCGCAGCGGCGCACCGAGGCACAGGCCGCGCGCATCTGGCGCGCGCTGCAGGCCATCGCCGATGCCGGCGAGCACGGCAGCGACGGGGTCCGGGAAGACATCGGCTTTCACATGGCCATTGCGCAGGCCAGCGGCAATCCGCTGTTTCCGTCCATGCTGCAATTCCTGGGCCATTTCCTGCACGAGGCCATCGGGCTCACGCGCGGCAACGAAGCGCGCAATCCGCGCATGGCCCGGCAGGTGGTCGCCGAGCATACCGCCATCGCCCAGGCCATCGCCGACCGGGATGCCGCCGCGGCCCGCCGCGCGGCCAGCGCGCACATGCGCAATACCGACGGCCGCATCCGCGCGGCCATGCCGCTGCCCTCTTCCTCCACCACTTCTGCCTGACACGGAGCCGCCATGCCGCGCTTTTCCGCCAACCTGGGCTTTCTCTGGCCCGAGCTTTCCCTGCCCGAACGCATCCAGGCCGCCGCCCGCGCCGGCTTCCAGGCCATCGAACTGCACTGGCCCTACGATACGCCGCCCGAACAGGTGCGCCAGCTGTGCGAAAGCCTGGGCCTGACGCTGCTGGGCATCAACACGGATCCGGGCGATACCGCGCGCGGCGAATTCGGCCTGGGCGCCCTGCCCGGGCGCCAGGCGCAGTTCCAGGCCGCCGTGGACCAATCGATCGCCTGGGCCCGCGCCAGCGGCGCAAGCGCCATCCACGCCATGGCCGGGGTGGTGCCGCCGGCGCAGCGCGAACAAGCCGGCGCCGTGTTCGCGGACAACCTGCGGCAGGCCGCCGACAAGGCCGCCGCGTACGGCCTGACGCTGCTGCTCGAACCCATCAACCCGCGCGACAAGCCGGGCTACTTCTATTCGACGCTGGCCGAAGCCGAAACGGTGCTGCAAGCGGTCGGCCGCGACAACGTGCGCATCATGTTCGACGCCTATCACGTGGGCGTGACCGAGGGCGACGTGCTGACCCGGCTGGCGCGGCACCTGCCGCGCGTGGGCCACGTGCAGATCGCCGCGGTGCCTACGCGGGCCGAGCCGGACGAGGGCGAGCTGCGCTACGAGGCGCTGTTCGAGGCCCTGGACAAGCTTGGCTACGCGGGTTGGGTCGGCTGCGAATACAAGCCCCGCGGCGATACCGACGCGGGCCTGGCCTGGCTGGACAAGCTGGGGGTCAAGCTCTCCTGACCCGCCCGGCGCACCGCCCGCGCCATGTCGGGCGATGCGCCCTGGGCGGCGGCCGGGCCCGCTGCGCATCGGTCCGCCGCCTTCAGGGGGCGGTGATCATGCGGATGCTGGCGGCCACGGCCGCCGGCTCGAAGACCTTTTTCCAGTCGGGCGCAAAGAGCTCCTTCTTGGCGATCTCCACCGCCTTGATGGCCGCGTCCGACATGCGCGCCCCCGGGCCCATCAGGCCGAACTGCATGGCGGTCAGCACCGTCATGTGGCCCAGGATGAAGTCGTGCGCGGCCTGCTCGGGCACGCCGCGGCGCACCGCCTCGTCGGTAGCCTCGCGCATGATGGCGATGCAGGTCGCGCCGATGGTCTCGGACAGCACCGGTTCGAGTATGGCCATCTGCTCGACCGTGACGCGGTGCGAGCGCATCACCGGCGCGTACATCTGCCGCGCGACCTGCTCACCCAGCGCGTAATGCGCGTCGGGCCCGCGCATCAGCGAGCAGACGATGTGCTGCTTGGCGGCCACGCCGCCGAAATAATCGGCCTTGGCGGCGGCGCTGGTCTCGTCGTTGAACAGGGGCGGATGGCAAGGGTGGGCCACGAATATCGTCAGGTCCTCGCGCCCGGGCAGCTCGCCGGCAAACGGCGCGGCCGCGTCCAGCGCGATCAGCATGGCGCCCTGCCGGTACAGCGGCGTCTGCTGGGCGGTGATCTTGCCGATGAGATTGTCCGGGATGGCCAGGATCACCACGTCGGCCCGCGGCAGGGCTTCCTCGGCCGGCACGCACTGGATGTCCAGCGCCTGCAGCCGCTCTCGCCCGGCCTGGCTGACTTCGATGTGCTCGACCTGCCAGGGCGAGGCCTTCAGGTTGGCCGATACCCGGCAGCCCATCTTGCCGCCGGCGCCTACGACTGCGATACGGGTCATGATTGTCTCCTCTTCATGACGGTCTCCTCTGATTGTCAGCGCATCATACCCACGCTTACACTGCGCTGTCCCGCCTCGCTCCGCCCGTCCATGGAGATCCTGCGCAGCGCCCTCCTCCGACAGCACCGCCGCCCATGTACGACATCCTGCCCGCCGACCTGAACCGACCCGACCACGCCCGCGACTTCGTCACCCTGCTGGACGAGTACGCGCGCGACCCCATGGGCGGCGGCCAGCCCCTGCCCGAGGCGGTCAAGCGGGACCTGCCCGGCGCGCTGGCGCGGCGGCCCGGCGTGCACGTGCTGCTGGCCTACGTGGACGGCGCGCCGGCGGGCCTGGCCAACTGCATGGAAGGCTTTTCCACCTTTGCCTGCAAGCCGCTGCTGAACGTCCACGACTTCATGGTCTCTGCGCCGTTTCGCGGCCAAGGCGTGGCCCGCCGGCTGCTGGCCGAGGTCGAGCGGCGGGCGCGGGCGCTGGGCTGCTGCAAGATCACCCTGGAAGTGCTGCAGGGCAACGCGCCGGCGCAGGCGCTGTACCGCTCGGAAGGCTACGACGGCTACCAGCTCGATGCGCGCGCCGGCCACGCGCTGTTCTGGCAGAAGAAGCTGGACTGAAGCCATGTTCGCCGACCTCAAGCGGCTCTCGCATCACGCCGCCTGGCGCAGGCAGCTGGAAATGCTGCTCGAATCCACAGGCGAAGGCATCTACGGCATCGACCTGCGCGGGCGCTGCATCTTCATCAACGGCCCGGGCGCGGCCATGCTGGGCTATACGCCCGACGAGGTGGTCGGGCGCAACATGCACTACCTCATCCACCACTCGCACCCGGACCGCACGCTGATGCCGGTGCACGAGTGCCGCATCTTCAAGGCCTTTCGCGAAGGACGCGGCGAGCGCGTGGACGACGAGGTGCTATGGCGGCGCGACGGCAGCTGCTTCGCGGCGCAGTACGCCTCCTACCCCATCCGCGACGGCCAGACGGTGGTCGGCGCGGTGGTCACCTTCTCGGACATTTCCGAGCGCAAGCAGATGGAACGCGCCCTGCAGGCCACCCAGGCGCTGCTCGAGCGGCGCGTGCAAGAGCGCACCGCCCGGCTGCAAAGCGCCCACGACTCGCTGCGGCGGCTCTCGGCGCACCTGAGCACCTTGCGCGAGCAAGAGCGGGCCCATATCGCCCGCGACATCCACGACGAGCTGGGCGCCTCGTTCACGGCGCTGCAGCTCGATCTTGCCTGGCTGCGCGGACAGCTGCCCGGCCAGCCGGCGCTGCTGGCGCACCTGGACCGCATGATGGAAGTCACGCGCACCGCCATGGGCGCGACGCGCCGTATCCTGAACGACCTGCGCCCCGTGGTGCTGGACCACCTGGGCCTGTGGGCAGCGCTCGAATCCCTGCTGCAGGACCTGCAAAGCCGCAGCGCGCTGGACTGCCGCTACGTCTGCCCGGCCGATACCGAACGCTGCCGGCTGGGCCGCGAGGCCGAAATCGCCGTCTACCGCATCGTGCAGGAGCTGCTGACCAACGTGCAGCGCCATGCGCAGGCGCGCAGCGTCAGCATGCAGGTGCGGCTGCAAGGCCGCGACCTGGTGCTCAGCGTGGAGGATGACGGCGTCGGCATGCAGGTGCAGGCCCAGCCCCACACCTTCGGCATCCTGGGCATGCGCGAACGGGCCCGCTCCATCGGCGGCGACCTGGTGCTGGACAGCCAGCCCGGCGCCGGCACGCGCGCGCGCCTGGTATTGTCCGGCGTTGCGTGATTGCCGGATGCCGCCCATGGCCCTGAAGCTGCTCATCGTCGACGACCACATGATCATCCGCCGCGGCCTGGCCCAGCTGCTGGGCCAGGACCCGCGCGTGGCGAAGGTGGACGAGGCGCAGGATGGCCCCTCGGCGCTGCGCCTGCTGCGCGGGGCCCGCTACGATGCCATGGTGCTGGACGTGGCGCTGGGCGAGCGCGACGGCCTGGACGTGCTCAAGACTGCGCGCGCCGAATTCCCGGGCCTGGGCGTGGTGATGCTGTCGGTCTATCCCGAGTCGCAGTTCGCCGTGCGGGCGCTGCGCGCCGGCGCGCATGCCTACCTGAACAAGGGCTGCCAGCCCGAGGAGCTGATGGACGCGCTGCTCAAGGCCGCCGCCGGCAGCCCCTACGTGACGCCGGCGGTGGCCGAGCTGCTGGCGCGCAACGTGCGCCGCGACGGGCCCCAGGCACCGCACGAGCTGCTGTCCAACCGCGAGTTCCAGGTGCTGCAGCTGCTGGTGGCCGGCAAATCGGTCTCGGCCATCGCCGAGCAGCTGGCGTTGTCGGCCAACACCATATCGACCTACCGCGCCCGCATCTTCGAGAAGCTGGGCGTGCGCACGCTGGTGGAACTGGTCGACTACGCCAACCGGCACCAGCTGGGTGCGCGATAAGGCGCGCCGCACCGAAGCCGTGCGCGGCATGCACCGCGTAGACCAAACACTACACAGGTATCACTGAATCCGGGATAGGCCCGCGCCCGCGCAGCCGCGATCATGCCGCCATGGCTGGCGCCTGCGCGATCCCCGCGCCACGCGCCGCCGCCAAGGAGGCGAACCGTGAACAAGGCGGGCTTCAGGCTGGGCATCTACATCTTCAAGGACGCGGAAGTCATCGACTATGCCGCGCCCTATGGCGTGTTCTCGGTGGCGCGCCGCTTCGATCCGGAGCTGGACGTGTTCCTGGTGGCCGACGCGCACCGGCCCATCGCCACGCAGGCGGGCCTGACCGTGCTGCCGTCCTACAGCTTCGCCGACCGCCCCGCCCTGGACGCCTTCCTGATCCCCGGCGGCTTGGGCACGCGCCAGGAAATGCACAACACGCGGCTGCACGACTATATCGCCGCGCTGCCGCCGGCCTGCCTGCTGAGCAGCGTCTGTACCGGCTCGTGGATCTATGCGCGCATGGGCCTGCTCGACGGCCTGCCGGCCACCAGCCGCAAGGAGCCTGACAAGCTGGAAGCCTCGCACCTGGGCCGCACGCCCATCGACCGCCTGGCCACGCTGGCGCCGGCCTGCCGCATCAGCCGCGCGCGGGTGGTCGATGCCGGGCGCATCGTCACCGCCGGCGGCATCGCCAGCGGCGCCGAACTGGGCCTGCACCTGCTGCGCCGCGCCGGCTATTCCGAGGCCTTCATCGACGACGTGGCGCGCGTGATGGAGTACCAGCGCGCCTACGAGCAATACCGCGAAGACATCGAATACGCCGCGCGCGTAGCCAGCCCCGCCCTTTAACGGACCGTCCCGACCGGAGCCCTGCCATGTCCCTATTCAGCAATCCCTTCAACGCCGACAGCCGCTTGCGCTGCGCCTGCGGCCGCCACGCCAGCCAGGCCGAGCACGAACAGGCCCTGCGCGCCGAGGCGCTGCAGGCGCGCGCCGTCGAAGGCGCGGTGATGCGCGCGCTGTTTCCCGACGACGGCCTGCGCCGCCGCTTCCTGAAGGCCGTGGGCAGCGGCACGGCGCTGGCCGCGGTCTCGTCGGTGTTTCCATTGGCGCTGGCCAAGGAGGCCTTCGCCCAGCCGAGCGGCCCGCTGGAAAAACAGAAGCTGCAGGTGGGCTTCATCCCCATCACCTGCGCCACGCCCATCATCATGGCCCACCCGATGGGCTTCTACGCCAAGCAGGGGCTGGACGTGGACGTGGTCAAGACCGCCGGCTGGGCGCTGATCCGCGACAAGGCGCTATCGGGCGAGTACGACGCCGCGCACATGCTCTCGCCCATGCCGCTGGCCATCAGCCTGGGGGCGGGCACCACCGCCGCGGTGCCCTGGACCATGCCGGCCGTGGAGAACATCAACGGCCAGGCCATCACCCTGGCGGTCAAGCACAAGGACAGGCGCGACCCCAAGGACTGGAAGGGCTTCAAGTTCGCCGTGCCCTTCGACTATTCGATGCACAACTACCTGCTGCGCTACTACCTGGCCGAGCACGGGCTGGATCCGGACACCGACGTGCAGATCCGCGCCGTGCCGCCGCCGGAGATGGTGGCCAACCTGCGGGCCGACAACATCGACGGCTTCCTGGCGCCGGACCCGGTCAACCAGCGCGCGGTATACGACGGCGTGGGCTTCATCCACCTGCTGTCCAAGGAGATCTGGGACGGCCATCCCTGCTGCGCCTTCGCGGCCAGCCGCGAGTTCGTCACCCGCATGCCCAACACCTACCAGGCGCTGCTCAAGGCCATCATCGAGGCCACCGCCTACGCCCGCAACCCGGACAACCGCAAGGAGATCGCCGCGGCCATCGCCACGCCCAACTACCTGAACCAGCCGGTGACGGTGGTCGAACAGGTGCTGACCGGCACCTATGCCGACGGCCTGGGCAAGGTGGTCAAGGCGCCGGACCGCATCGACTTCGATCCCATGCCCTGGCAATCCTTCGCAGTGTGGATCCTGACGCAGATGAAGCGCTGGGGCCAGGTCAAGGGCGATATCGACTACCAGAAAGTGGCCAGCGAGGTCTTCCTGGCCACCGACGCGCGCCGCCTGATGCGCGAGGCCGGGCTGGAGGCGCCCGAGGCCGATACCAAGGGCTTTTCCGTCATGGGCAAGCCCTTCGACGCGGCGCAGCCCGAGGCCTACCTGCAAAGCTTCAAGATCCGCCGGAGCTGAGCCCATGAAAAAGAAGGACGTGGCCCGCCGGACGGACAACCCCTGGGCCGCCCGCCTGCTGTCGGTGGCGCTGCTGGCCGGCTTCCTGCTGGTGTGGCATGCCGCCACCGGCGGCACGGCCGGCCAGGCCGTGGTCGATCCGGAATACGCCGCGCTGGTGGGCAGCGCCGCCGCCAGCGGCGGGCAATCGCCTTTTCCCGGCCCGATGGAGGTGGGCGCGCAACTGTGGCAACACCTGCGGGACCCGTTCTACGACCGCGGCCCCAACGACAAGGGCATCGGCGTGCAGCTGGGCTATTCCATCGCCCGGGTGCTGGCCGGCTTTTCGCTGGCGGCGCTGCTGGCCATCCCCCTGGGTTTTCTGATCGGCATGTCCCGCACGGTCTATCGCGCCTTCGACCCCTTCATCCAGGTGCTCAAGCCCATCTCGCCGCTGGCCTGGATGCCGCTGGCGCTCTACACCATCAAGGACGCCAATACCTCGGCGGTGTTCGTGATCTTCATCTGCTCGGTCTGGCCGATGCTGGTCAATACCGCCTTCGGCGTGGGGGCGGTCCGGCAGGATTGGCTCAACGTGGCGCGCACGCTGCAAGTGTCGCGCCTGCGCACGGCCTTGCAGGTGGTGCTGCCGGCGGCCGCGCCCACCATCATGACCGGCATGCGCATCTCGGTGGGCATCGCCTGGCTGGTGATCGTGGCCGCCGAGATGCTGATCGGCGGCACCGGCATCGGCTATTTCGTCTGGAACGAGTGGAACAACCTGTCCATCGCCAACATCATCTGCGCGATCCTGGTCATCGGCCTGGTCGGCATGCTGCTGGACACCGCGCTGGCCCGCGCCGCACGGCTGGTCAGCTACCGGGAGTAGAACGTGGAACGACCCTTCCTCAAGATCGAGTCGCTGGGCAAGCGCTATCCCGGCCCGCGCGGGCAGCTGGGCGAGCCGGTATTCGACCAGGTGGACTTCGGCATCGCCCGCGGCGAGTTCGTATGCGTGATCGGCCATTCGGGCTGCGGCAAGACGACCATCCTGAACATCCTGGCCGGCATCGACCATCCCACCGAAGGGGCGGTCATCATGGACGGGCGCGAGATCGCCGGCCCGTCGCTCGAGCGCGGCGTGGTGTTCCAGGCGCATGCGCTGCTGCCCTGGCTGACCGCCCTGCAGAACGTGGAATTCGGCGTGCGCTCGCGCTGGCCGGGCCACACCCGCGAGCAGGTGCGCGCGCACAGCGTCCGCTACCTCGAAATGGTGGGGCTGGGCCATGCGCTGCACAAGAAGCCCAGCGAGCTGTCCGGCGGCATGAAGCAGCGCGTGGGCATCGCGCGCGCCTTCGCCATCCAGCCCAAGATGCTGCTGCTGGACGAACCCTTCGGCGCGCTGGACGCGCTCACGCGCGGCACCATCCAGGACGAACTGCGCCGGATCGTGCAGGCCACGCAGCAGACCGTGTTCATGATCACCCACGACGTGGACGAGGCCATCCTGCTGTCGGACCGCATCCTGCTCATGAGCACCGGCCCCTGCGCCCGCATCGCCGAAACCGTCCGGATCGACCTGCCGCGCGAGCGCACCCGCGCCTCGCTGCACCACGAACCCCGCTACTACGAAATCCGCAACCAGCTGGTCGACTTCCTGGTCGACCGCGCCCACCGCAAGGAGCTCCTGCCATCATGATGTCCCGCGCCGAAGTCACCGAACTGATCGTCAGCCGCAAGATCGAAAAGAAACTGTCCTGGGCCCGGATCGCCGAGGCCGTCGGCCAGAGCAAGGAATGGACCACCGCCGCCCTGCTCGGCCAGATGACCCTGACCGAGGCGCAGGCCAAGGCCGCCGCGGCCGTGCTGGACCTGCCCGAGGAGGCGGTCACGCAGCTTCAGGTGGTGCCCTACAAGGGCTCGCTGCCCACCGCCGTGCCCACCGACCCGCTGATCTACCGCTTCTACGAGCTGGTCAGCGTCTACGGCACCACCTTCAAGGCGCTGATCCACGAGGAGTTCGGCGACGGCATCATGAGCGCCATCGACTTTCGCATGGATCTTGCGCGCGAGGCCGATCCCAACGGCGACCGGGTGCAGATCGTCATGAGCGGCAAGTTCCTGCCCTACAAGACGTATTGAGACGGGCGCGGCGCTCAGCCCGCGCCGATGCCGCCCATGTAGATCTGCGCGTAGCCCTCTCGGATCGCCGAGGTGATCTGGTCCAGGCGCCGGCCGATGTGGCGCTCCAGTACCGCCACGCAGGCCGGCTCGTCGCGCGCCAGCAGCGCCTCGAGCACCGCGCGGTGCTCGCGCTGCGAGGCGGGCCGGTCGCCGCGGTTCATGTCTATCCAGCGTACGAAGCGGATGCGGGCGTTGACGTTGCGCAGCACCCGGACCATCTCGAGGTTGCCGGACATCTCCATCAGCCGCTCGTGGAACTGCTCGTCCAGGTCCACCATCTCGGACACGCTCAGCGCGCCGGCGTCCGGCCCGGTCTGGTCCAGGAAGTCCAGCAGCGCGCGGACCTGCCCGTCGCCGGCGCGCTGCATCGACAGCCGCACCGCCGAAACCTCCAGCACCTTGCGCAGCTCGTACAGGGAGTAGATCTCCTGCACGTCCAGGTCGCGGCAATAAAAGCCCTTGCCGGGCAGAAAGCGCAGCAGCCCCTCGATGCACAGGCGGTTAAGGGCCTCGCGCAGCGGCGTGCGGCTCACGCCCAGGCTTTTGGCCAGGGCCACTTCGTTCAGGCGCTCGCCGGGCTTGAAGACGTAGCTGATGGCCATGGAACGCAGGCGGTCGTAGACTTTGTCGACCGTGCTGTCGCTGGCGGCGGGGACAGTCGCTGCGGACATGGCTAGCCTCGCGCTTGGCCGGCCGGCACAAAATCGCGCGCATGCGATTGCGCACGCGGATCCAGCCGGCAATGCAGGATGGCCGGCCGGCCCGAGGCCAGCGCGCGCTCGAAGGCCGGGGCAAAGTCCTCGGTGCGCAGCACGGTTTCGCCGTGGCCGCCGAAAGCCTGCGCCATCAGCGCAAAATCGGGGTTCTGCAGCTGCGTGCCCACCACCCGGCCGGGATAGTCGCGCTCCTGGTGCATGCGGATGGTGCCGTACTGGCCGTTGTCCAGCACCACCACCACGATGGCCGCGCCGTATTGCGCGGCGGTGGCGAACTCCTGGCCGTTCATCAGGAAGCAGCCGTCGCCGGCAAAGGCCACCACGATGCGCTCGGGATGGCGCAGCTTGGCCATCACCGCGGCCGGCACGCCGTAGCCCATCGAACCGCTGGTGGGCGCCAGCTGCGTGCCGTAGGCGCGGTGGCGGAAATGCCGGTGCAGCCAGCCGGCGTAGTTGCCCGCGCCGTTGCAGACGATGGCATCGGCCGGCAGGCGATCGCGCAGCCAGGCCACGACCTGGCCGTACTGGAAATCGCCGGGCAGCGTGCGCGGGGTCTCGGTCCAGTCCAGGTACTGGGCATGGGCCTGGGCAGCCGTACCGGCCCATGCCGGCGCGGCGGGCACCTGCACGTCGGCCAGCGCCGCGCAGAAGGCGCGCGGGGCGGCCTGCACCGCCAGCGCGGGCTGGTAGACGCGGCCCAGCTCCTCCGCCCCCGCATGCACGTGCACCAGCTGCTGGCGCGGCACCGGCACGTCCAGCACGGTATAGGAAGAAGAAGGCATTTCGGACAGGCGCCCGCCCACCAGCAGCACCAGGTCGGCCTCGGCCACGCGCTGCTTGAGCCGCGGGTCCGGGCCGATGCCCAGGTCGCCCGCATACAGCGGGTGCCCCGCATCGAACAGCGCGGCGCGCCGGAAGGACGTGGCCACCGGCAGTTGCGCCCGCTCGGCAAAGCGCGCGAAGGCCGCGCAGGCCTGTTCGTCCCAGCCGGTGCCGCCCAGCACCGCGATGGGCGCGCGCGCGCCGGCCAGCATGTCCTGCAGCCGCGCCATGTCCTGCGGCGCGGGCCAGGCCAGCGCCGGTTCGACGTAGGGGGCATCGGCCACCGCGCAGGTTTCGCGCAGCATGTCCTCGGGCAGGGCGATCACCACCGGGCCGGGCCGCCCCTGCATGGCTACGCGAAAGGCCCGCGCCACCAGTTCGGGGATGCGTTCGGCCTGGTCGATCTCCACCACCCATTTGGCCATGGAACCGAACACGGCCTTGTAGTCCAGTTCCTGGAAGGCCTCGCGCTCGCGCATGCCGCGCTCGACCTGGCCGACGAACAGCAGCATGGGGGTGGAATCCTGCATGGCGATATGCACGCCATGGCTGGCGTTGGTGGCGCCCGGACCGCGCGTGACGAAACACACGCCCGGGCGCCCGCCCAGCTTGCCCTCGGCCTCGGCCATCATCGCCGCGCCTGCCTCGTTGCGGCACACGACGACCTGCACGCCGCTGTCGCGCAACGCGTCCAGCGCCGCCAGGTAGCTCTCCCCCGGCACGCAGGCCACGCGCTGCACGCCCTGGCGCACGAGCTGGTCTATCAGGATCTGGCCGCCGCTGCGGCTGGAAAGGGCTGGTGTCATGAAGAGGTCCGCCATGGTGTTTCCAAAGTGCGGCGAGCATAGCACTTGACTGCATACAGAACAATAATCATCATCTGAATACAGCGACGCATACACGGCCTGTCCCAGTGCCGTCTTGTGTCCCGTTTTCAGCTCACAAGGAAATCCAGCCCATGAAAGCCGTGTTCGTCGACGCCAACCCCACATTGGCCGCCGTCGCCCAGCGCCTGCACCGCAGCGACGACCTGCCGCTGACCATCAACCGCCAGCCGGACATCAAGCCCGAGCAGCTTCCCGCGCTGCTCGAAGGCGTCGAAATCGCCATCGTCGACCACACCCACCTGCCCACCGACATCGCGCGCGCCTGCACGGCGCTCAAGCACGTGGTGTTCCTGGGCACCGGCCCGCGCTCCTACATGAACCCCGAAGAGCTGGCCGGGCTGGGCATCACCGTCCACATCATCAAGGGCTACGGCGACACGGCCGTGGCCGAGTGCGCCTTCGCGCTGATGTGGGCGGCGGCCAAGGGCTTCGCCCAGATGGACCGCGGCATGCGGGCCGGCCAGTGGCTGCGCACCGACGGCGTGCAGCTCACCGGCAAGACGCTGGGGCTGGTCGGCTTTGGCGGCATCGCGGCCGAAGTGGCCCGGCTCGCGCAAGGCGCCGGCATGCGCGTGATCGCCTGGAACCGCAGCCCCAGGCAGCATCCCGGCGTGCAATTCGTTTCCTTCGAGCAGGTGCTGGCCGACAGCGACGTGGTATCGCTGCATCTGCTGCTGACCGACGAAACGCGCGGCATCCTCTCGCGCGAGCGCATCGCCGCCTTGCGCGACGGCGTCATCCTGGTCAACACCGCGCGCGGCGCGCTGGTGGACGAGGCTGCCATGATCGAGGCGCTGCACAGCGGCAAGATCCGCCACGCCGGGCTGGACGTCTACGAAATCGAACCGCTGCCGGCCGACCATCCGCTCACCCGGGTGCCCAACGTCACGCTTTCGGCGCATTCGGCCTTCCGCACGCCCGAGGCCAGCGACAACCTGTTCGAGGCCGCCCTGGACCATTGCCGCCGCATTTCGGGCCAAGGGGCGCGGCGATGAGCGGCGCCGGCGCTCCCCGGTCCGGCATGGATACGGCGCGCACCGCCCCTTCGGCCCTGCGCCGCGCCGGCCGCATCGCCCGCATCGAGGTCTCGGAGATCCTGCGCATCGGCGCGCGCGCCGCGCAATACCGCCGCGAAGGCCGGGACGTGATCGTGCTGGGCGCAGGCGAACCGGATTTCGATACGCCCGAGAACGTCAAGCAGGCCGCCATGCGCGCCATCGCCGAGGGGCAGACCAAGTACACCCTGCTGGACGGCACGCTGGCGCTCAAGCAGGCCATCGCCGACAAGTTCGCCCGCGAGAACGGCCTGCGCTTCGAGCTGGACCAGATCAGCGCCGGGGCCGGCGCCAAGCAGGTCATCCACAACGCCCTGATGGCCACGCTGGACCCGGGCGACGAAGTCATCGTGGGCGCGCCCTACTGGACCTCGTATGCCGACATGATCGCCATCGCCGAGGGCAAGGCCGTGGCCGTACCGTGCCTGGAATCCAACGGCTTCAGGCTGGCGCCGCAGGACCTGGCGCGCGCCATCACGCCGCGCACCCGCTGGCTGATGCTGAACTCGCCGTCGAACCCCACCGGGGCGGCCTACGGCGAGCAAGAGCTGCGAGCGCTGGCCGAAGTGCTGCTGCGCCATCCGCAGGTCTGGATCATCAGCGACGACATCTACGAGCACCTGCTCTACGACGGCCGGCGCTTCTGCACGCTGGCGCAGGTCGAGCCGCGCCTGGCGCCGCGCACCCTGACCGTCAACGGCGTCTCCAAGGCCTATGCCATGACGGGCTGGCGCGTCGGCTACGCGGGCGGGCCGCGCGAACTGATCGCGGCCATGGCAGTGGTGCAGAGCCAGAGCACGTCCAACCCCTGCTCGGTCGCGCAGGCCGCGGCCATCGAGGCCCTGCAAGGGCCGCAGGCGCTGCTGGCCGAACGGCGCGACTCGTTCCAGCAGCGGCGCGACCTGGTGGTGGATACGATCAACGGCATCGAAGGCCTGAGCTGCCGCCGCCCCGAAGGCGCGTTCTACGCCTATGTGAACTGCGCTGGCGTCATCGGCCGCAGCACGCCTGCCGGCAAGCGCCTGGACAGCGACGCCGACTTCTGCGAACTGCTGCTGGCCGGGCACGACGTGGCGGTGGTGCCCGGCAGCGTGTTCGGCCTGGCGCCCTATTTCCGCATCAGCTACGCCACCTCGGCGGCGCAGCTGCGCACCGCCTTGCAACGCATCGCCGACGCCTGCGCCAGCCTGCGCTGAGCGGCGCGCCGTTCTTCCACGATTGCCGCCACAAGGAGCCGCCACCCCAGAAGATCCCGCCCACGCCCGTTCGCATCCAGTCATTCGCTTGCGCTGATCCATCGACCATACAAGGGGAAAACCATGATGTTGCGCGTACTTTCGATTGCTGCCCTGCTTGCCGTTTCCGTCCCGGCCGCCGCGCCGGCCCTGGCCGCCGACGCCTGGCCCAGCCGCCCCATCACCATCCTGGGCGGCTTTCCGGGCGGTGCCGGCACCGACCTGTATGCCCGCAAGCTGGGCGAGAGCCTGACACCCATGCTGGGACAGCCCATCGTGGTGGACAACCGCACCGGCGCCGGCGGCAACGTCGCCTCCGAGATCGTCTCGCGCGCCCAGCCCGACGGCTACACCTTCCTGCTGGGCACGGCCGGCACCCATGCCATCAACGCCGCGCTGTACAAGTCGCTGTCCTTCGACGTGGAAAAGGACTTCACCCGCATCGCCCTGCTGGGCGACGTGCCCAACGTGCTGCTGATCAGCCCCAAGAAGCACCCGGACATCCAGGACTGCGCGGGGCTGGTGGCGCTGGCCAGGTCCCGGCCGGGACGGATGAACTATTCCTCCACCGGCAACGGGTCCTCGGGCCACCTGGCCGGCGCGCAATTCACGCGCGGGGCAAACATCGAGGTCATGCACGTGCCCTACCGGGGCCAGGGTCCGGCCATGACCGCGCTGCTGGCCGGCGAAGTGGATTTCTTCTTCAACCAGAGCGCCCCCTCCATCGCCCAGATCAAGGCCGGCACGGTGCGGCCGCTGGCGGTGACCGCCGCCCAGCGCATCGCCGCGCTGCCCGACGTGCCCACCGTGGCCGAAGCCTGCGGCATCGCCGGCTACGAAAGCACCACCTGGTACGGGCTGTTCGCCCCGGCCAGGCTGCCGGCCGACATCCAGCAGCGCATGAGCCAGGCGGTGACCCAGGCCATCACCACGCCGGCGTTCCGGCAATGGCTGGTCGACACCCAGGGCGTCACGCCGCCGCAGGATCCGGGCATCGAGGCCTTCGAGAAGATCCACAAGGCCGACATCGCCCGCTGGGCCAAGGTGGTGAAGGAGTCGGGAGCCCAGGTGGACTGAGGGGGCCGCGCCGGCCCCGGGGGGCGCCCCTCGGGAGGCATGTTGCGTTGCAACATCGTTTTTGCTGTAATGGGGCGATAGCGGCGCGCCCAGTCCGCGCCGTGCCCCGGCGCCGCATCCTGCTGCCCGGGCCATAACAAAGGAGATCGACTGTGGCCTCCCCACCCGGCAGCAACGCCTCGCTGGACGAATTCATACCCCCCGGCCCCTGGACTCCCGCCCTGGACTACGCCATCGACGCCTGGCAGCGCAGCGTGCTGTATGCGGATGTCATGCGCCAGCGCGGCAACCAGTACCAGGAGCACATGGCCAAGAAGGCCCCCAATGTGCTGTCCATGCGCTACGAGTTCGTGGACGACGGACGCAAGCTGCCGCGGCCGGTCAACTACGGCCTGACCCGCATCATCCCGCCCGACGACGTCCAGACCGATACGCGCAAGCGGCCCTTCATCATCGTGGACCCGCGCGCCGGGCACGGCCCGGGCATCGGCGGCTTCAAGCCGGAAAGCGAGATCGGCGTGGCCGTGCGCGCCGGCCATCCCTGCTATTTCATCGGCTTCCTGCCCGAACCCATGCCCGGCCAGACGGTCGAGGACGTCATGCGGGCCGAGGCGCACTTCATCGAGAAGGTCATCGCCCTGCATCCCGAGGCCGAGGGCAAGCCGGTGGTCATCGGCAATTGCCAGGCCGGCTGGCAGATCATGATGACGGCCGCCATGCGCCCCGAGCTGTTCGGCCCCATCATCCTGGCCGGCGCGCCGCTGTCCTATTGGGCCGGCTGGCGCGGCATGAACCCCATGCGCTATTTCGGCGGCCTGGTGGGCGGCTCGTGGCTGACCGCCTTCACCAGCGACCTGGACGGCGGCAAGTTCGACGGCGCCTGGCTGGTGCAGAACTTCGAGAACCTGAATCCGGCCAACACGCTCTGGAGCAAGCAATACAACCTGTACAGCAAGGTGGACACCGAAGCCGAGCGCTACCTGGGCTTCGAGAAATGGTGGGGCGGCCACGTCTTCCTGAACCGCGAGGAAATCCAGTACATCGTCGATAACCTGTTCATCGGCAACAAGCTCTCCAGCGCCGAACTGGTCACCAGCGACGGCATCCGGCTGGACCTGCGCAACGTCAAGTCGCCCATCATCGTGTTCTGCTCCAAGGGCGATAACATCACGCCGCCGCCGCAGGCGCTGGGCTGGATCACCGACCTCTACCAGGACGACAACGAGGTGCGGGCCCACGGCCAGACCATCGTGTACGCCGTGCACGAAAGCATCGGCCACCTGGGCATCTTCGTGTCGGGCAGCGTGGCGCGCAAGGAGCACCAGGAGTTCACCGGCAACATCGACATGATCGACGTGCTGCCGCCGGGCATCTACGAGGCCGAGATCTCCGAGAAAACCCCCGACACGCCCAATGCCGACCTGGCCTATGGCGACTACGTGCTGCACTTCGGCCGGCGCAGGCTGGACGACGTACGCAAGATCGTGCAGCAGATTCCCGAGGACGACCGGCGCTTTGCCGCCGTCAAGCGCATCGGCAAGATCAACCTGGGCCTGTACCGCACCTTCGTGCAGCCCTGGGTGCGCCAGGCCGTGACCCCGCCCGTGGCCGAGTTCATGCAGCGCGCCCATCCGCTGCGGCTGTCCTACGAGATGTTCTCGGACCGCAGCCCGCTGGCCGCGCCGCTCAAGCCGCTGGCCCAGGAGGTGCGCAAGCACCGCAAGCCGGTCGCCAAGGACAATCCCTTCCAGGTGGCCGAGCAGATCGCCGCCAACACCATCGAATCGAACCTGGAGATCTGGACCAAGCTGCGCGACGACCTGCTCGAGAACGTCTTCATGACGGTCTACGGCTCGCCGCTGGTGCAGGACTGGGCCGGCCTGGGCGCCAACCTGGGCCCGGTGCGCAAGCACCCCGGCATCTCGCCCGAGCACCGCGAGTTCATGCTGCGGCGCGCGCAGGAACTGCGCGGCCTGATGGAGACAGGCGGCCTGCGCGAAGCCTGCCTGCGCATGCTGATCTACGTCAGCGACGCGCTGGGCGGCCTGGATGAACGCAGCTTCAAGCTGATCCGCAAGATGCGCGCCGAGAAGGACAAGGTCGTGGCCCTGCAGGAATTCAAGGATGTGGTGCGCGACCAGGCCCTGATGATGATGCTCGATGCCCCCAGCGCCATCGCCGCCATGCCGGTGCTGCTCTCTCGCGCCACGCCGGCCGATATCCGCACGGCGCTCGAGGACATGACCCAGGTGGTGATGGCCGGCATCCCGCTGACCGACGCCGCCCAGCAGCGCCTGGCCGTCATGCGGGAGATCTTCACCCGGGCCGCGGACAAGGCCGAGGGGCCGCGCCGCCGCGCGCCGGCCAAAACCGCGGCCAAAACCGTGGCCAAGTCGCCCTCCAAGGCCGCCCGCAAGACGGCCGCCGCCCCGGCCGGCAAGACGCCGCGCAAGCGCGCGCCCCGCAAGACCGCCGCCGCCGGCTAGGCGCCGCGCCGCCGGCCCGCAGGCCGGCGGCGGCCGGCCTGCTCCGCCCTATCCTCGCCTTGCCCGGGAACCGCCGGCGCGCCGCGGTTACTGAGGCAGCATCGGCCCGCCCTTTTCCTGCATCGCCCCATCCACCCGGCGCCGGCCTACGAGGAGCAAACATGAATACGACGATCGGCGGCGCCTACGGGGCCGGCAACGTGACGGCGCTGCCCTCGGGCACGCCTGGTATTTCCTCCGGATTGAAGCAGCAGGCCTTGGCGGCCCATATGCTGCAGCAGGAACTGTCCGGGCAGGCCGGCGTGCTGGCGCAGATGACGCAAGCCCTCGCCCTGCTGGCCCCCGGCGCCGGCGGGCTGCAAGCCTTGTTCGCGCCGAACGGCCCGGCTGCCACGCCTGCCCCGGCGAACGGCGAGGCGGGCAAGCCCGATCCGGTCCACTCCCGGAAACAGGAGGCCAGCGACAAGGCCGCCAAGCTCGAGGAAGCGCAGAGAAAAATCGAAGCAGCGATGGACAAGCGCGCGCAGGCCGGCGACATGGAGCGGCTCAAGCAGGCCTTCCAGCTGCTGGCGGCGGCCATCGCCACGCTGGCTGGCTCGCAGCAGGCCGGCGGCCTGTCCGCGGCCGCGCAGGAACTGGCCAAGCTCATCGCCCAGATGGCGGCCGTCCTGGGCCAGGCCGGCCTGCCGGCGCAGGTCCACGACGCGGTCATGCAGATTCTCGCGCAAGCCGGCCTGGCGCACCAACCGCCGGGCACGAGCGATCCGGCCCGCAAGGCGACGGAAAGCGAAAAACAGGCCGATCTCAGGCTGCGCGGGCCGGCCGACATGGCGCAGGCCTTGCTGGACCAGCTGCAGGACACGATCGGGCAAGCCATGACCCGCCTGGCATCGGCGACGGACCGGTACACGCAGATCATGGAACAGGTTGCCACGCAAATCGGCGACCGGGCGCAGGACGCGGTGCGCAGCCGCGTAAGCGGCTAGCGCAAGCGCCGCGCGCCGCCCGGCGCCGGACCCCGGTAGGCCGGAGCCCGGCAAATCGTGCCTGCGCGGGGTCTGCTGCCTTAGAATGCAGGGACTTCGTCGTGCCACAACAGGACGCTCATGGATGCCATCGACCGCAAGATCATCGCCATCCTGCAAGACAATGCAGACACGCCGATCCAGGCGATCGCTGATCAGGTCAATCTGTCATCCACGCCCTGCTGGCGCCGTATCCAGAAGCTGCGCGACAGCGGCGTGATCCGCAAGCAGGTGGCGCTGTGCGACCCGGTACAGCTGAACGTGGGCGTGACGGTGTTCATCTCCATCCGCACCAACCAGCATTCGCAGGCCTGGCTCGACAAGTTCGCCCAGCACGTCAAGGACATCCCCGAGGTCGTGGAGTTCTATCGCATGAGCGGCGACGTGGACTATCTCATCCGGGTCGTGGTGCCCAATATCGCCACCTATGACGCGGTCTACAAGAAGCTGATCCGCATCACCGACCTGCACGACGTCAGTTCGTCGTTTGCAATGGAACAGATCAAGTACACGACCGCCCTGCCGGTCGATTACGCCGGCTAGCGTCCCGGCCCCGGCGGCGCCAGCCGGTTCACGTGCGTGGCCACGCGCTCGCCGTCCACCCCATAGACATGCAGCGAGATCGCCGCGTGCCGGCCCGCATTGCGCAGGCGGTGGATGTCCAGCAGGCCCGCATGCGCGCACGCCGTCGAACCGGCCGGCCGTTCGCTCCAGCCCGCCGGATGCGCGCAGCCCTGGCCGGCGTCCCACTCGAAACGCTCTTCAAGCAGGGCGCCTTGCAGCACCGCATAGGCGCACCAGGTGTAGTGCCCGTGCACGGGCGTGTATTGCCCGGGCTGCCACACCAGCGCCACGACGGAAAACCGCCCTTGCGGATGCGCGTAAAGCAGGTGGCGGGCGTAGCGTTCGCCATCGCCGCGACACTGGTGCGGCAGCAGCAGCTGCGCGGGATCGCCCGGCACGAAGTCTTCCAGGACCCGTCCGATCGCATCGGGGAGCATGGCCGCAGGGGCCTGGGCATCGGCCTGGCGCAGCGCCTCGATAAGCGCGGCCAGCGCCGGGGGCTGGGGGAACGGGGAACGGCTGGGCTGCACGAGCATGGAAAGACCTTCGTTGATACTGACGAAGATGCTACGCCGCCACAAGGGAAAATGGCGCTTGTTTTCAAGCGCCATTTCCATGGTTATTAGAATTATTTTCTAATTTAACCAGTACTAGTAAAAACTAATCCCCAAAAACCTGCCTGTAAGGCAAGCCTATGCGCCCGCCGCCTGCAGCGCGGCCAGCCGCTGCACCAGCGCGCGCCGGTCGATCTTGTTGGTCGAGGCCAGCGGCAGGTCGTCGACGAAGTACACCCGGCGCGGATGCTGGTAGGCCGGGGCATGGGCCAGGACAAAGTCCTTGACCGCCTGCTCGTCGGCCTGCTGGCCCGGGCGCAGCACCACGAAGGCCACGGGCTTCTGGCCCTTGATCGGGTCGTCCACCGGCACCACGCAGGCCTGCATCACCTGCGGCATGCGCTCGATGACCTGCTCCACCTCGCCGGGATAGATGTTCTCGCCGCCGCAATTGAACATGTCGTCGGCACGGCCCACGAAGTAATAGCAGCCTTGCTCGTCCCGGCGGAACACGTCGCCCGAGCGATACCAGCCCTCGGGCGTGAGCACCTGGCGCGTCTTCTCGGGCAGGTTCAGGTAGCCGAGCATATTGGCCGGGGTGCGCATCCACAGCTCTCCCTCGTGTTCGGCGTCGCGGCCCTGCCCATCGACCAGCCGCACCTGCACGTCGGGCAGCGGCCAGCCCAGGCCCCCACCCGGAGGCAGCGCCCTGCCCTCGGTGGGGCCGAACACGATGGGTCCGGCCTCGGTCGTGCCGTAGCCGCCTGCGATGGTGGCATTGGGGAAAGCCGCATGCACGGCGTCGTAGAGCTGCTGCGTGGCCGGGGCCGAGCCCATGCGCACGTAGCGCACACGGGAAGTATCCATGGCCGCCAACGCCTCGCTCTCGCGCACCACCATGGCCATCATGGTCGGCACCGAAGTGATCCAGGTGACGTCGTGGCGGTCGATGGCCTGCAGGAAGCGGCGCGCGTCGAACTGCGGCATCAGCACGAGGCTGGCGTGCGCGCACAAGGCGAACTTGCAGGACACCAGCGCGTTCATGTGGAACAGCGGCGCGGCCACGATCAGGCGCTCATCCTGGAAATCGCTGCGCGCGCGAAAGCGGGCCTGCAGCGCCCAGATCTGCCCGCCATGCGATAGCTGCACGCCCTTGGGACGGCCGGTGGAGCCCGAGGTATACAAGATCATGGCGCAATCCTGCGGCGCGGGCACCACGGTCTGGAACGGCCCGGGATCCAGGAACGCATCCCAGCGCCCGTCATACAGGGAAACGGCGGGCAGTCCGGGCGGCACCAGCGCCATGCGCGGCGCGTCGGCGAACACCAGCTTCGCCTGGCAATCCTGCAGGACGAAGGCAACCGTCTCGGGCGCCAGCTTGTGGTTGACCGGCACGGCCACCATGCCGGCGCGCATGATGCCCAGGTAGGCCGCCAGGAACTGCGCGCGGTTGGCGCTCATCAGCGCCACCGCGTCGCCGCGCGCCAGGCCGCGGCGCAGCAGGCCGCGCGCGCAGGCGTCGGCCATGCTGTCCAGTTCGCCGTGGGAATACCGGCGCGGCTCGGCGTCCGGCTGGCAGTCGATCAACGCCACCGCATCGGCCGGCTTGGCCGGGTCGGTCAATTGTCCCAGGTTGACCCACTTCATCCTGCTTGTCCTTCTGCCTGCGCCCGCACGGCCGCGCCCTGCGCCACGCCGGCCAGCCCGCGGTCGATGATCTCGCGCGATTGCGCCAGCACGCCGGCGCGCCAGTCGGGTGCGCTGGGATAGAAGGCTTCGCGCACGTCGCGCATCAGCGCGCGCGCCTGCCCGGTGTCGGGCATGCCTGCCGCGTACAGCCAGCGCGCCGCCATCGAGGCGCGCTGCATGCGCGGGCGCGGCAAGGTGCCGAACTCGACCACCACGGCCGTGGTTTCGCGCCCGGGCAGCATGGCCACGAAGGCATCGACCAGCAGGCCCTGGTAATTGGCCACGGCCTTGTGCGTGACGCCGTCGCGGTTGACCGCGCGCTCGCCCCACCAGAGGCGGGCCCGTTCGTAGGCCGCGCTGCCGGGCGGATGAAAGCACAGGAACACGTGCCCGCGCTCGGGCCCGATGCCGGTATGCAGGTCGACGATGGCGGCCGTCTCGGCCTGGTCCAGGTGCTCGGCGATCGCCCGCCGGAACGCGCCATTGGACCATTGCTCGCGCTGCCCGCCGTAGAAGATGCCCTGCGCATGGCTGTACTGGCCGCCGTTGAAGGCATCCGAATAGGCCTGCTCGCCGATCTCTTCGCGCAGCACCGCCAGCGATTCGAAGATGCGCGCCACCTCGTCCTCGTCCCACTCGGGACGGTCTATCAGCGCGTGGACGCGGGCATAGCCCGGATTGGCCGGCGGCGCCTGTCCGAAGTCGATGAAGTTGCGGTTCAGGTCGACGTTTTCTTCGGTAAAGCGCAAGGCATGGGCAAAGCCCCAGGGGTTGTGGGCATGCAGGAACAGCACGGCAGTGCCGGCGGGCAAGGCCCGCTCGCCGCGCTGGCGCAGCCAGTGCGTCTGCGCGGCCGAGCCCGGATAGCCTTCTATGCCGTGCGTGCCGCTGCCCACCACCAGCACGTGGCGCGCATCGCGCGGGCCCAGCCAGGCGGCGTCCAGGTACAGCGCCTCGCCGGCCGGGCCCCGCTGGGCCGGGTGGCGGTATGCCGTCAGCCGGGCGCCGGCGGCCCGGGCAGCGGCGAGGAACTTCTCGCGCGCCTGGACATAGGTTTCCGAAAAATCCGAAAGATCGGCCAAGGCGGCCGCGCCAGGGGATTGCGCCATGGGAATGCTCTACTCCGACAAGGTTTGCGTATGGGCGCCACGGTCCCAGAACACCAGCTTGCGGTGCAGCAGCCGCACCAGCTGGCTGCCGGCGATGCCCAGCACCGCCAGGCTGAACAGCGCGGCGAACATGGTGCTGGTGTCCAGCGTGGTGGCCGAGGCGTTGATGAGATAGCCCAGGCCTTGCGAGGACGAGACGAACTCGGCCACCACCGCGCCGATCAGGCCCAGCACGATGGAGATCTGCAGGCCGGCAAAGATGTGTCCGGCGGCCGAGGGAATCTTGATGCGCGTCAGGACGTGCCAGCGGCTGGCCGAGAACGCGCGCATCAGGTCCAGCAGGGCCGGATCGGTGGATTTCAGCCCCACCGCCGTGTTGATGAACATGGGAAAGAAGCACACCAGGCCCACCATGACGGCCTTGGACTCCAGCCCGAAACCGAACCACACCAGGATCAGCGGGGCCAGGGCCACCTTGGGCATGGACTGCAGGCCCAGCACGAAGGGATAGAGCAGCCGCTCCAGCCAGCGGAACTCGGCGAACAGCACGCCCACCACGAAGGCCAGCAGGCATCCGGCGACGTAGCCCAGCATCATCGAGGCCAGCGTGAACCCGAAGTCGCCCCAGAAATCGCCGACCACGTAGCCGCGATGCAAGGCCGCCAGCACGCCCTCGAGCGGGGGCAGCACATAGTTGGGCACGCCCCACCAGCGCGTGGCGCACAGCCACAGGCCCAGCAGCGCCGCCAGCAGCAGCAGGGGATGCACGATGGATTTGATGCGATCGCTCACGATGGCGCTCCTAGTGCGGCACGGCCGAGAACAGGCCGCGCAGTTCGGTGCACAACTCGCCGAAGCGGGCGCTGCCCAGCGTCTGCGGGGTGCGCGGCAGCGGCAGGTCCACCTCGATTTCGCGCAGGATGCGCGCCGGACGGGGCGAGAGCACCAGGATGCGCGTGGACAGGAACACCGCCTCGGGGATGGAATGGGTGATGAACATCACCGATTTGCGCGTCTCCATCCAGATGCGCTGCAGCTCCACCATCATGTGCTCGCGCGTCATGGCATCGAGCGCGGCGAAGGGCTCATCCATCAGCAGCAGGCTGGGATCGTGCACCAGGCCGCGGGCGATGCCCACGCGCTGCTGCATGCCGCCGGACAGCTCATAGGGATAATGGCGCTCGAACTTCTCCAGCCCCATCAGGCGGATCAGCGCGCGGGCGCGCTCCAGGCCCCGCGCCTTGTCCATGCCCAGCGTGCGGATGGGCAGCATCACGTTCTCGAGCACGGTCTGCCAGGGCAGCAGCGTGGCCTGTTGAAAGACGATGCCCACGTCGCGCCGCGGGCCTTCGATGGGCGTGCCGCCCAGCTCGGCCAGGCCGGCCGAGGGCTTGAGCAGCCCGGCCGCCACCTTCAGCAGCGTGGACTTGCCGCAACCCGACGGCCCCAGGATGGACAGGAACTCGCCCTCGGCCAGCGAGGTGGAAAAGCCGCTGATCGCGGGCGTGGGCCCGCGCGAGGACTGGTAGGTCACATCCAGGTTCTCCGTCCGGAAAACCGGCGGCGCATGCACCTTGGGATCGTCTGCCGGCATCATCGGCATCACTCTTTATAGGCCTTGGCCTGCGCGACGATCTTGTCCGCGTCGAAGTCGGACATCTGCTCGACGAAGGCATTGGTATAGCAGCTCGATACGTCCACGTCCGCGGTGGACATCTGCCCGCCCTGGTGCAGCGCGGTGGCGAAATCGCGCCAGGCCTGGGCCGGGAACTCGCCCCAGCGGCGCGGCTGTCCGGCCGGGAAGGCCAGCATCTTGTCGAAACGGGCCGAAAAGACCTTGACCTGGTCGGCCAGCACCTTGGCCTGGTCGCCCGAGGGCTTGGTGTTGGGATATTCGGCCCAGAACAGGCGCACGCAGGCCTCGCGGTTGGCTTCGCAGAACACGGTGGCCTTGGCGACCGCGCGGCCAAAGCCCACCAGCACCTCGGGCCGTTCGCGGATGGTGTCCTCGTGGGCGATGAAGCCGTTGCTGAACAGCGCCTCGTAGCGTTCGGCCTGGGGCAGGCGGCGGATGGCCGTGCCCTGGGTCTCCAGCGTGGCGTGCTGCGCGTCGAACAGGTTCAACGCGTCGATCTGCCGGTTGTTGAAAGCCAGGAAGGCCGCGCTGCCGATGCCCACCGGCACCATGGTCACGTCGATGCCCAGCTCCTTGAAGGCGGCGCGCGTGATCGGCACGTTGCCGAAGGTCATGGCGCCCACCCCCAGCTTCTTGCCGTCCAGGTCCTTGAGGGACTGGATGGGCGAGTCGGCCGGCACGATGAACTCCCAGCCCGAGCGGCGGGTGGCGTTGTAGAAGAACTTCAGCGGCAGGTATTCCTGCCCCGGCGCGCGCGAGAGGATCAGGGCATCGGGATTGGGATAGCCGATGTCCACCCGCTTGGCCAGCATCTGCGGGATCAGCGTGCCCGTTCCCTTGAAGCCCATCAGCGTGACGTCCAGCCCTTCCTCCTGGAAGTAGCCCAGCCGCTTGGCCGCGACCATGGGGGCCTGGGACAGCGTCATGTCCGTCACGTTGCCGTAGGTGATCTTGGCCAGGTTCTGCGCCTGCACAGGCAGGGCCAGGGCCGCCACGAAGGCGGCGCCCAGCGCCAGCTTGAGGGAGGTAGCATGCAATGCCATGGAAGACTCCAGAATCAACCGGTGATGGGAACGTAGGTGCCGCGTCCGACGGCCACCAGCTTGCCGTCGGGCCCGAAGACATCGATATCGACCACGGCCGCCGAGCGGCCGGTCTTGCGCACGACGGCGGTGCCGTCCAGATAAGCGCCGATCGCCGGGCGCAGGTAGTCCACCCGCAGGTTCATCGTGGGTACGCCGCCGCCGACCAGCATGCCGATGGCAAAATCGCCGACCACGTCGATCAGCGCGGCGATCGCCCCGCCGTGAAATTGCTGCGAGCCGGCCGCGCCGCGCTCGTACTCCGGGCGCAGCGGCATGCGCACGGACAGGCGCGAGGCGTCGTGGTCGACCTCGCGCACCTGCAGGTTCATGAAGCGGATGAACGAGGAGCGCTGGAAGATGGCCTCGATATCGGCGCGCTCGAGCCGCTTGGCCTGGGAAGCTCGCTGGCTCATGGCTTGACCACCACCTTGCCGAACACCAGCCGGTCCTCGAGCTGGCGGAAGGCTTCGTTCACCTCGGACAAGGGATAGGTCTTGTCCAGCACGGGCGCAAGCTTGCCGGCCTGCATCAGATCGAGCAGGCTGGCCAGGTCCTCGCGCGCCCAGCCGTTCGACCCCAGGATCTGCAGCTCGTAGCTCCATATGAAGCGCAGGTCTTCCTTGGGGTCGTAGCCGGCGGTCGCGCCGCAGGTCAGCACGCGCCCGCCGCGATGCAAGGTGCGCAGCGACTTGACCCAGGTGTCCCCGCCGGTGAAGTTGACCACCACGTCCACGCCCTTCTCGTAGAGCCGGCGATGCGGCTTGCCGAAATTGGCGAAGACCCACTTCATGAAGTCTTCCTGCTTGTAGTCGATCAGGTGATCGGCGCCCAGCGCCTTCAGGCGCGCCAGCTTCTCGGGCGATGAGGCCGCGGCCACGACTTCGGCGCCGGCCAGCTTGGCCAGTTGCACGCAGCAGGTGCCCACGCCGCCCGAGGCGCCCAGGATCAGCACCTTCTCGCCGGCCTGGATCCTGCCGATGGTGACCATCATGCGCCAGGCCGTGCCGTAGGCCACCGGCAGCGCGGCGGCGGCCTCGTAGCTGACACCATCGGGAATGCGCACCAGGTGGTGATCCGGCACCGCGCAATATTCGGCCAGGCCCCCATGGCGGGCTTCGCCGATCACCCCGCCGAAGGTCTTGCGGTCCGAGGGATCGATCATCACGCGGTCGCCGGCCTTCCAGTCCTTGACGTCCGGCCCGACCTCGACGATCTCGCCGGCGAAATCCAGGCCCATGATGATGGGCATGGGCACGGTGATGCCGGGCATGCCGTTGCGGGTAAAGACGTCGTGATAGTTCAAGGTGGCGGCCGCCACCTTGACCACCACTTCGCCGGGCGCGGCGACCGGATCGGGAAACCGGGTCTCGTAGCGGATGCTGCCGGGCCCGCCGTGCTCGTAGATGACTGCGGCTTTCATGGGGTTCCTTGTCGGTTTTTCTAGGAGGATGGGGATTCGATGAACTGCAAGGCGGCGTGGCATGCGTGCCGCGGGCCGACCCACACGGAGGGACGGCCGCTGTCCAGGCACGGCCTGGCGCTATGGGGAACGCCCTGGCCGTCCAGGTAGGCTTGCAGATGCGCCAGCGAACGCACCTCGAAGCAGGCGGCGGCCACGCGGTGCACCGGCTCGTCGGCCAGCACCGGCACGGCCTGGCGCATCTGGTCCGGGTCCATGAGCCAGAGCGCGCCGCGCCGCAACGCGAAGTGATAGGCCTGGCCCACGCGCCGCGGCTCGCCGGCCAGGCGCGCCAGGCGCCGGGCGCTGGCCTGCGGGTCGTCGGCGGCGAAATAGACGGCGGCCAGGCCTTGCACGCCGTTGGGGTGCTCGGTCAGGTGCGGCTGCCACAGCACGTCGCGGGTGCAGTGCTCGATGACGATCCAGCGCGCTTCGGGATAGGCTTGGCCGTCCAGGTGGATGTTGCGAAAGCGGGCCCGGCGCACCTGCGCGTTGTCGGGCCCGTAGGCGGCGTCGCGCTCGAGCGCGGCCGGTTCGGCCGCGGCCACGCCGGCCTCGCGCAGCGCGGCATAGGCCTGGTCGGCCGATTCGCAATCGAGGGCGACGATGTGCAGGCCCTGGTACCGGGCCACCAGGTTCTTGACGCTGCTGGGCAGTTGCTCGTCGATCAGGCCGATGAGCTCGAAATAGCCCCGGCCGAACATGGCGCAGTGATTGCCGGAGCCCCATGGCACCACCGGCCCGCCCGGGGTCAGCGCCCCGGCATGCACGCTGCGCGGCGACAGCGTAAAACCCAGCTTTTCGTAGGCTGCTCGGCCGCGCTCGAGGTCCTTGAGCGCAAGGCCGGCATGATCAAGGCCCAGCTCCAACCTTGCCATGTACTTCCCCTTGTCGTTCTTCATTTGTCCGGCACCCTCAGTCATATCTGCGACTGATGCCATGCCGATAAAGGAGATAGTACGCGCCAGCCAGGAAAACACAACCACTTAATCCAGCGCAAGATTAGGGCTTATTAGAATAAATTTCTAATAACTATTTGATATTAGGCAAAAATATTTCGCTATAAGGGAAGTTATTGACAACTGGCTTCAACAGGCCGAAGGCAACCGGCGACGCAGCGCCTCGAAGAACAGCGTCGATTGCAGGCGCTCTTGTTCGACCTGGGCCGCCACCTTGCGCGCCATGGCATCTTGCACCGGTTCCAGCGGCAGGCCGGTAGCCCGCGCCAGCACTTCGGCCTGGCAGGCACGCTCGAGGAAATAGAGGTCGTCGTAGGCGTAGTCGATGCGCGCGCCGCACACCACGACCCCGTGATTGGCCAGGAACGCCACGTCGGCATCGCCCATGGCGCGCGCGATGCGCTCGCCTTCCTGCGCATCGAGCGCCAGGCCGTTGTAGTCGGGATCGACGATGGTGCGTCCGGCAAAGCGCATGGCGTTCTGCGACAGGCCGGTGTCCAGCCCGCGCCGGGTGGTCAGCGTCAGGGCCGTGGCGTGCGGCATGTGCGTATGCAGCACCGCGACCTTGCGCGCGATGCGGTGCACGGCGGCATGGATGAACATGGCGGTGGGCTCGACCTCGTGGCGGCCGTGCAGGACCTCGCCCTGGGCGTCGACCAGCACGATGTCGTCGGCCTGCACCTCTTCCCACATCAGCCCGCGCGGATTGAGCAGGAAGGTGTCGAAGCCTTCGTCGGCCGCCACGCTGAAATGGTTGCACACGCTTTCGCTCAGCCCGTGGTGGGCGGCGGCCCGCAAAGCCAGCGCCAGGTCTTCGCGCAGCCGCGCGACGGCGCCGGTGCGGTAGAAGGCCGCCGGATCCTGCAGGGCGGGGGCGGTAAGGGTCGTCGTCATGCTCGATCTCCTGGATGCCGGGCGCGGCACGTTTATTCTCCTCCCAGCGCGGCCGCGGCGGCATTGAGCTCCTGCTGGGAAGGCGGCCCAGAGCCGCCGATGGGCGGCGCCGCGCCGATGCGCTTGGCCGTGAACGAGGCCGACCCCTGCGGCCCGGTGACCGTGCCGCGCATGCGCTCGCCCTGGATCACGCCGTTGAATTCGCGCAGCTCGCCGCGCGCGTCGGTAAAGGCGAAGGCGATACGCTCGCCGCTCAAGCGGGGCTGGCGCAAGGTGGTCTTGAGGGCGCCCAGCTCGGCGCTGCCCTGGATCTTCTGGAAGATCTGGGCGATGTCCAGGCGCGCCTGGCCCGTTTCGCCCTCGAGCGGATAGTTCAGCTGCCATTGGCCGCCCGCGTTGGCGGGCACGATCCACAGATAGCCGGCGCGGTTGGCCATCAGCGACGCCTCGTCGGGCTGCCAGCGGCCCATGTCGAACTGGTGGGTAACGATGCGCGTGCCCGGCGCCATGGCCATCAGCTTGGGACGCAGCCGCAGGTTCAGCTCGGGCAGCAGGTACATGGCCACCACGGTGGCCTGCGGAAACTCGGCCTCGAAGATGTCGCCCTGGACAAAGCGTGCGCGCTCGCTCACGCCAGCGTCTTGCGCATTGCGCCGCGAAACCTCGACCATCTTGGGATCGAACTCCACGCCCAGCGCCTGGGCCTGGAAATCGCGCGCGGCGGCGATGACGATCTTGCCGTCGCCCGAACCCAGGTCCACCAGCTTGTCCTGCGGGCCCAGGCCCGCCATGCTCAACATGCGCGCGACCAGCGCATCGGGCGTGGGCAGCCACATCACATCCTTGCCATGACGGCCCAGCTGCGGCTCGAAGGCATCGTCGCCACTCGCGGCATCGACCGCCGGCTCGCTGGCATAGGCCACTGCGGGCAGGGGCAAGACCCCCAGGAAGCAGGCTAGGAACAGACCGCCCGCCTGGCGGTGAAAAGCAGAGGATGAAATCGTGGAAGGCATGACAGGACGGATGCACGACAAGTCTTTCAAGCATAGCACCCGCCCCCGCACTCCAGCCTCCTACGGATAAGGCGTTATTTCGCCCCGGCCTACCTTCTGCCGGAACTCACTGGCCGCATCGGCCATGCAGAGAAACTCCGCCCCGCCCTCCTTCAAGTGCGCTATCAACTTTTCCAGTACCTTCATGCGATGTCCCCGACCGATCACATAGGGATGGAAGGTATAGGTGATGATGCCCCAATCGTAGTTCTCCCGCAGGTAATCGAAGTCGGCGATCCAGTTCTCCAACACATGGTTGGCGTTCATCAGGCCAGGCATCAGCTGGCTCTGGGTACGCAGGAACTCGAAATGCGGAAAATCGTCCAGCGTCCAAGAAATGGGCATCTCCACCAGCCCGGTATGCCGGCCGAAGACAGGCAAGCCTAATTGCGGGACCACGTCCCCGCTACGCACGAAGTAAGGTGTGTAGTCGTTACCCATCAGGCTGCTTTCGTATTCGAAGCCGTGCTTGCGCAACAGGTCCACGGTTCGATCACTGATGTCCCAGGATGGCGAACGGTAGCCTGCCGGGTTCCGGCCCGTCAGGCGCCTTATCGCTGCATTGGACAACTCGAAGCCTTCGGCCTCGTCCTGGTCGCTCATGGTGGCGGGAACGGCATGAGTCCAGCCGTGGTTGCCGACCTCGTGGCCGCCGGCAACCACCTCTGCGCAGATTGCAGGATAGGTTTCGATGACGATGCCCGGTATGAACCAGCTGGACTGAATGCGATGCCGAGCCAGCAGCCGAAGAATGCGTCCGGCCCCGACGACGCCGAACTCGCCGCGCGAGAACGGCGTGGGCGTGGTCAGGCCCCGGGCCGCCAAGCCGGACCAGGTATCGAAATCGAACGACAGGCAGACGATATGGCGAGACACGAGGCTACTCCTTGCTTTCAACGAGGCAAAGTCAGGATGGACAGTGCTAGCGCCTTGGCACGAGGCACCATGGAATCGAGCTGCATGTACTCATTGACGCTGTGGACCTTGGCGCCTAGCGGACCGGTGGCACACAGGGTGGGCGCGCCCGCGGCCGCGGCGAACCCGGAATCGGCCGAGCCGCCCGTGAATTCTCCACCGACCGACAGGCCGCAATGGCGCGCGCACGCCACGTAGTGCTCGAACAGTGCCGTCGAGCGCTCATCGGGCACCAGGGGCAGGAACTCGCCTGAGATCTCGAAACGCGCCCGCGTGCCGGGCACGAACGATTGATCCATGATGTCCCGGATCCGTCCGAGCAGGATGTCGCGGCTGTCCGGGTCGATATAACGCAGGTCCAGCTCAGCCTGTGCCTGGGGCGCGATAGTATTAACCGATAGCCCGCCCGAAATCAGGCCGACATTCACGGTCACGCCAGCCGGCAGGTCGGTCAAGGCATGCAGCGCGACGGTCTTTCGGCAGATCTCTTCGATAGCGCTGATGCCATCGGGGAAGTTCGCGCCCGAGTGCGCCGCGGTGCCGGACACTTCGAACCGGCCGAAGATACAGCCTTTCCGACCGGTCACCACATTGCCATTGACGCGCCCCGGCTCGGCGTTGAAGACGGCGCTGGCGCCTTGAGCGTTGCGCTCGATGATCGCGCGCGAGAATGGTGATGCGATCTCCTCGTCACCGGTATAGAGCGAGACCAGCGGCAAGTCTGCACCCGCCCGCGCAAGAGCCGCCATGACAAAGGTGTTCATCACCAGCCCGGCCTTCATGTCGGCCACGCCAGGGCCGTAGGCGATCCCTCTCTCATCGACGCGAAACGGCCGCCGCGCCGCTTCGCCCTGCTTGAAGACCGTATCGCGGTGCCCCATAAGCAAGACGTAGGGGCTGGCGTGGACGGAGCCTATGCAAGCACGGATGGCATCACCCAGGGTATCGCTGGGCAGCACCTCCCAGGCTATACCCTGGCTGTGCAGGAACTCGCAGACGATGCGCCCCACGGCGTCCACGCCGGGCTTATCGTAACTGCCACTATCGGTATCGACCATGCGGCGCAGCATGTCGATCATGGCCGCCTCGCTGCTCTGCAGCCACTCCATGACCTCGTCCACGAGGCCGGCACGCTGGGGAAATGTCAACACGTCTGCTCCTGCTCTATTTCAGAAAGGGGAAGTCTTCAGTCGCTGAGCTTGACCTGCTTGGACAGGTCAAGCCAGAGCCGGACCATCTCTTCGGTCTGCTGCTGGTGCTCCTGCGGTGTATTGCCCAGCATGGTGTAGCCCATGTCGGTCAGCCGCTTGGCGATTTGCGGCTCCTTGAGCGCATCGACGATGGCATCGCGCAGCTTCTGGCGATGGGCCAACGGTGTGCCGGCCGGCGCATGGATGCCCCACACGCTCATGACATCGGACTCCTTCAATCCGGACTCCCGAAGCGTCGGGACATCGGGCAGTGCCGGGTCGCGCTGCTCGCCCGTGACGGCAAGCGCCTTCACACGGCCCGAAGCGATCAGCTGCGCGGCCGAGCTCAAGCCTCCGAACTGGATATCGACGTGCCCCCCCGCCAACGCGTTCAAGGCCTCTGAAGAAGACTTGTAGGGGACATGGACAATGTTGGTGCCGGCTTCCAGATTCAGCAGCACACCCACAAGGTGCGTGGACGATCCGATGCCACCGGAAGAATAGGTCAGGCCACCCGGCTTTTCCTTGGCCAGGGCGATCAGCTCCTGCACATTGCTGGCGGGTACCGAAGGATGCACCAGCAACACCACCGGCCCCTGCGCCAGCATCGTCACGCCGCTGAAATCCTTGATGGTGTCATACGGCAGTTTGGGCAGCACGGCCGGGTTCTGGTAGAAGGAATTGTCCGAGACATAGAGCCGGTAGCCATCCGCACGGCTCTTGGCCACGTCTATCGCGCCTATGACCGCCGCCGTATCGGGCTTGTTCTCCACCAGGATGGATTGGCCCAGGCGCTTCTCCAGGCCTGGCGCCATCAGGCGCGTGATGGTGTCGGATCCGCCTCCGGGCGAACGCGGCACAACGAAGGTGATGGGCCGGGACGGGAAGTCCGCTTCCTCCTGCATGGTGCTGGCGGCGTCCACCGGCATGCCTAGGACAGCGGCCAAAAGACCTGCGGCCAGGCCAGCCACGCCTTTGGTTCTGCTTTGCTTCATGATTAATCCCCTTGCATGGTTCTGGATGAAGACATGTCCGCGCGCAGGCACGGACCGCGTCGGAACTGCTTGCAACGGCCGAGCGCCGTCCTCGCGCGCCGCATTCTCGCGGAGCGGCTGTGCTGGAAGGGCAGTACGAAACGAGCGGGTCTCGGCCAACCCGCCCGTACTCAGGACTGGGTATGGTCCTTCAGGAAATCAAGCAGATCGTCGACGCAGCGCTGCGGCACCGCGTCGGTGATGTTGTGCGGCATGTTCTCGTAGACCTTGAACCGGTGGTCGGGAACGCGCTTGAGCACCTCGTAGTTCTCCATCGAATGCACCGGATCGCCGCTGACCGCCACGAAGAAACACGGACAAGGGATTTCCCGGAGCCGATCGCTGAAATCGAAGGTGGTCATCATGCGCACGAAACGCGCCAAATAACGTGGGTCGTTTCGGGCCGCATCTTCGATGAACCAATCCACGAAACCGGGTTCGACCTGGTCCAGGTGAAAGCGCTGCGCGATTGTGCGGCGCATGAAGTCGCGCACTCCCTCACGCACCAGGCCATTGTCCCAGTCGTTATAGTCATGATGACGGGTCGAAGGCGCCAACCCCGGGATTGCGGCGTACGAGGACAGCGTCCGGAACCGTTCAGGATGTTCCAGGGCCGCTCGCATGGCGATGATGCCGCCGGTCGACGAACCCACGACGTGAGCGCTCTGCAGCTGCAGGGCATCCATCAGCTCGACGAAATCCTGGGCCAGGCGCTCGATGGATAGCGGCAGATGCTCTGGCGGCTGGTCCGAATTGCCATGCCCGCGCATATCCCAGCGTACTATGCGGTAGCGCGCAGCCAGCTTGGGCACCCAGGCGTAAAAGCGTTCCATCGACCCCATGGCCGCATGCAGCATCACCACGGTCTCTGGCGTTTTCCAGGGCGGCGAAAAATCGTCGATGGCATAGCGCAGGGTCAGGCCGTCGCTGGTTTTGAAAGAATCTTCCGAATGCATCTCAGGCTCCTGATGCGGCTGGCGCCGGTTGGGTATTCACGGTGCTGATGAAATCGAGTACGTCGCGTGCGCAGCGTTCGGGCACCGCGTCCCACACGTTGTGAGGCATGCCTTCGTAGACCTTGACCGTCAGATTGGGAATGGCCCGCTTCATGCGTTCGAAACCACTGTAGTCGCCGATCTTGCCCAAGCCGGGAATGATCAGCAGCGTGGGCGCCTGGATCCGGGCAAGCTCGTCGCTCCAATCGTGCTGGTCCATCATGGAGATGAACCGCTCGACATAGGCAGGGTCGTTGCTTCCAGCCTGGTCCAGGAACCACTGCACCAGTTGCGGATCGACCTGGTCAACCTGGAGCCTGTCGTCGATGGTCTGCGCCAGGAAGTTGCGCAGGCCCTGCTTCCTGATGCGCGGTAGCCATGCGTTCGCCTGTCCGCCCTTGAAACCGGGCGTGCAGCCGAACAGGCTCAGGCTTTGCACCCGTGCGGGTTGCTCGATGGCCATGCGTTGACAGACATAGCCGCCGGCCGAGGCACCGGCGAAATGCGCCTGCCCGATGCCCAGGTGATCCATGAGCTCGACCACATCCTGGGTGAGCCTTGCCACCGACAAGGGTTCGTCAGGCTTGGGCATCTGAGACAGTCCATGGCCACGCGTGTCCATGCGAATGACGCGAAAGTGCGGCGTCAGCAGCGGCATCCATGAGAAAAACCGGGCGGAAGCTCCCATCGCCGAGTGCAACAGGACAAGGTGGCGGCGAGGCCGCCACGGATCGGAAAAATCGTCGATGCAATAGTGCAACTGCGAGCCGTCGCTCGCCGTGAAAGTAGCCATGCGTCTTCCCCTTGCTATTGACGCCCGCATGTACCGCCGGGCTTGCGATCGTATTTAATTACAATACTCTAGACTCTCTATTAAATATGATCACACCAGAATTTTCTGATGTCAACGCAAATTCAGGGGACAATCGGAGTCCAGCGGATGCACCGGGCGCGCCAGCCGGCGATAGGGAAACTGCCCGTAGTCCGAGCTGGTGACGCCGCACGCATCGCATTCGACAACGGCGCGGGCAATGGGCAGGAAGGCCGCGCGATAAGCCATGCGCGACTTGAGCATCACGTAGCGGAAACGAGTCGGATCCAGGCCAAGCACCTGCAGCGCTGCAAGATCCCAGGGCTCGTGGTGGCGCTCACAGATCACCAGCGTTGCCGCCGCCGTCTCGAACACCACCGTGCGCCCCATGCTGACGCGGGCACCTGTCTGCATGGGCCCACTCAGCACGAACTGGCCATCGCCGACTCTGCGCACCGTGCCGGTAAGTACCAGCGGCTCGCCGCGCAGGCCCAGCGCCGGCATATCCATCTTGCCGCCGACAGCCAGCGTACGCTCGCTGCCCTGCCCCGCCTCGCATAGCAGTGATACCGCCTCTGGGTCGCACACGGCGAAAAGCAGGATGTCCGTCAAGCCGTGCGCCAACGCAGCCCGCAGCAGGTGCATCGTGTCCTGCGTACCGCCCGAGGCGCAATTGTCGGCATGATCGATCAACAGGACCGGTCCTTGCCGTGAACTGGCCGCCCTTTGCAGCGACGCCTGCAGGGATTCGGAACGGTAGACCCAGTGGTCGCGCAGGCTCCAGGCTCGGACAGCCCAGTCCGCCAGGCATGCCTGCTCATCGGCAGCCTCGATGCGCATGGCATCGCTGACCAACAGCAACGAAGGGTTGGGATGTGGGACGTCCGCCAACGCAAAACCGCCGAACACTACCGCGTCGAGTATGCCGGGCCGCTGTGCGATCGCCATCGCTTGTGCGAGCAGGGTGCGGAACGGCTCGTCAGCCGTTCCCATCCTTAGCGTATGCGCCAGCGAAGGCAAGCGGACATAGCCCATGCGCGGGGCACATTGGCCTGCCAATGCCCGCAGCAAGGTTCTTGCGGCGCGTTCGCCAGTCTCATAGTGGTCGAGATGGGGATAGGTACGATAGCCGGCCAGAACGGTGCAGTGCTCGACCATGGCTTCGCTTAGGTTGGCGTGCATGTCCAGCGCCACGGCGATCGGCAGGCCGGGCTGGAGAGCGCGCAGGCGGCGCAGCAATTCGCCTTCGCCGTCATCGACGCCTTCGGCGACCATCGCGCCATGCAGATCCAGCATCACCAGGTCGCACCCCTGGGCGACCGCCTCCAGGATAGGCTGGCACAGCGCCTCGTATACCTCGGCCGGTGCCGGGCCGCTAGGCCGGGCATCCGCCGCCAGCGGCGTGACTGTTTCAATGCCATGGGCCAGGCAAAGATCCAGGTAAGCCCCCATGGCGGTGCGCGTACCTTGCATGGCCAGGCGCGCGGCCTCGCCACGCAGGGGCCCATTTGCGCCGAACCGAGCCAATGGCGTGCGAACCGGCGAAAAGGTGTTGGTCTCGTGCTTGAGCATGGCGACGACCGCTTTCATCGCTCTCCCCCTCGATCTGTATGACCCGCTGGCGTGCCGCCGTACAAGCTGGCTCAGGATTTATTGATGACCGCTCCTGCGTCCATCAGCAAGGGAACGATGCGGCGCTCGACCTCCTCACGCGTCCATTCGCCTATGGAGACAGCCACATGGACGGCGGCGATCGGCACGCCGCGCTTGTCCACGATCGGCACCGCCGCTGCGATCTCGCCAGCACGCCATTCGCCGACCTGCAACGCATAACCGCGCTCGCGCGCCGCCCGCACCTCCCTCATGATGGCCTCGACGTCGGTCAGCGTATTGGGCGTATGCCGTACGCGGTCCGCCCGCTGCACGACCTGCAGCGCTTCCTCCTCGGGCAGTGCCGAGAGCATGGCCCGCCCTCCCGCCGAGCAGAACATGGGAATGCGCCGGCCGATCAACGCAGCCGAATAATTCTCGCGCTTGGCCTGCATCCGTACTACGTACAGCACCCAGTCGCCATCCGGTACCGTCATGTCCACGCGCTCCTGCACGCTGCGGCGCAGGTCCACCAGAACCGGCGAGGCACGCTCGACCAAGGGATGGGCATGCAGGTAGCCGAAGGTCAGATCCAGTACACGCCGGCCCAACACGTAGCGCCGGGTATCGGGATCCTGCTCCAGATACCCCATTTCCTTGAGCGTGAAGGTAAAGCGCTGCACCGTGCTCTTGTCCATGCCGGTGGCCTGGACAAGTTCGGCAAGTCCCAGCGGCGTTGGCGCATCGCGAAATACTTCAAGCAGACGAAAGGCCTTGCTCAGGGACTTCACGTTCAGCGGATTGGACCAGCGTTCGCATCCCTCCTCGAACGCTTCGTTGCTGAAGTTGGTTGACACCATGAAGGTCTGCTCCTAACATTTATTGAAATTCAAATACCAAGTATTTTATTACAATACGTTCAGATTCTACCACCCCTGCGCCACCGGAGCCCCGCCATGAACCTTTCGGCAACACAGCTGGACGAATACCGACAAAACGGCTATCTGTACTTTCCGAACCTCCTGACCGCCGAGGAAGTCGACATCCTGCGCTCGGCCATACCCGCGTTGATGGCCAGCACCGGCCCGGAAGTCAAGCGCGACACGCCCGAATCCACGCCCAAGATCGTTTACGCCCCCCATGTGAACGATCCGCACTATGGGATGCTCAGCCGCCTGCCACGCATACTGGGCACCGTGCAGCAACTGCTCGGCGAAGCGGCCTATGTCTACCAAAGCCGCATCAATCTCAAGCTGCCCTTCACCGGCGATTCATGGTCGTGGCACCAGGATTTCACGGCATGGCACCTGGGTGACGGAATGCCCCGCCCGCATGCGGTGATGACTGCCGTGTTCCTCGACGCGTGCACGGTCGCCAACGGCCCCTTGCTGGTGATCCCTCGCAGCCAACGCGAATCGCTGGACGATATCCTGTCGCGCGAGGCCAAGGTGCAGGGCTACGAGGTCCAGCGCGTGGCTACCGATACGCTCAAGTCGCTGGCCGAGGAAGGAGGCATCGTGGACTTGGCCGGGCCGGCCGGCTCGGTGGCCTTCATCCATCCCACGCTCATGCACGGCTCGGCCCCCAACATGTCGCCGTGGCCACGCTCCATTCTGTACTTGAACTACAGTGCCGTATCCAACCGCACTACTGCCAACAAGCGGCCCTGGTTCATGAACAACACGGATAATTCGGCGCTGCAACTGGCTGAAACCGATAGTCTGCTGCAAGCCGCCTGAAAATCGGTGGATCAAGGGGAAAACAATGACATCAAGGTTGGCAGGCAAGGTCGCCATCGTGACCGGCGCCGGCTCCGTAGGTGATGGCTGGGGAAACGGGCGGGCAACCGCCGTGGCCTTCGCCCGCGAGGGAGCCCAAGTCCTGGTCGCGGACCGTGACCGCGCCGCGGCCGAACATACCGCCACGCTCATGCACGAGGAAGGCCTGGATTGCCTGCTGGCCCAGGTCGACGTCACCGACGAGGAGTCGGTCAAGGACATGGTCAAGCGCTGCCTGGCTCGGTATGGCCGGGTAGACATCCTGCACAACAATGTCGGCGGTTCGGTGACAGGCGGCCCGGAGGAAATGCCCCTGGACGATTTTCGCGCCCAGCTGGACCTGAACCTGGGCAGCGTATTCCTATGCTGCCGGCATGTGCTCCCTATCATGCGCGAGCAAAGCAGCGGCTGCATCATCAACGTGGGCTCGGTGGGCGGCATGCGCCACCTCGGTCACGACCACGTCGGCTATTCGGCCGCCAAGGCCGGACTGGTGCAGTTCACCCGGCAGCTAGCGGTGCGCTACGGACCGGTCGGCATCCGCTGCAACACCGTGGTTCCCGGCATGATCGATGCGCCACTGCTGGCGCACCGCGTGGCCAAGCAGGCAGGCCGCGCCGATCTTGCCACTTTGCACGAGCAAGCGCGGGCGCGCGTGCCGCTGGGCCGGCGTGGCGATGCCTGGGACGTGGCCTATGCCGCGGTATTCCTGGCCTCCGACGAAGCCAAGTACATCACCGGCACGGAGCTACTGGTCGACGGCGGGCTCATGGCGCGTAGCGCCTGAACCAGCGCAGGAGCCTGCACGGCGCGCGGGCGCAAGCCCGGCGCGCCGTGCAGGCGGCCTTACTGCTCCGCCCGCTGCGCGAGGATCTCGACGGCCGGCAGGGTCTTGCCTTCGAGGAACTCCAGGAAGGCGCCGCCGCCCGTGGAGATGTAGCCGACCTGCCCGCCGATGCCGTACTTGGCGATGGCCGCCAGCGTGTCGCCGCCGCCGGCGATCGAGAAGGCGGGCGAGGCGGCGATGGCGCGCGCCACGGTCTCGGTGCCCTGGGCGAACTGGTCGAACTCGAACACGCCGACCGGACCGTTCCAGACGATGGTGCCGGCCTGCTCCAGTATCGCGGCCAGCTGGGCGGCCGATTGCGGACCGATGTCCAGGATCATGTCGTCCTGGGCCACCTCGTCCACCGGCTTGATGCTGGCTTGCGCATCGGCCCCGAAGGACTTGGCGCAGACCACATCGACCGGAATGGGCACCGCGGCGCCCCGCTGCTTCATGATGTCGATGACGGCGCGAGCCTGCTCGACCTGTTCCGGCTCGGCCAGCGACTTGCCGATGGGCTTGCCGGCGGCCAGCAGGAAGGTATTGGCGATGCCGCCGCCCACCACCAGCTGGTCGACCTTCTCGGCCAGCGACTGCAGGATGGACAGCTTGGTCGATACCTTGGAGCCGCCCACGATGGCCACCAGCGGGCGCTTGGGCTGCTGCAGGGCCCGGCCCAGCGCCTCGAGCTCGGCCTCGAGCAAGGGGCCTGCGCAGGCCACCGGCGCGAAGCGCGCCATGCCGTGCGTGGTGGCCTCGGCCCGGTGCGCCGTGCCGAAGGCGTCGTTGACGTAGACGTCGCACTGCGCGGCCAGCTTGCGCGCGAGCGTCTCGTCGTTCTTCTTTTCGCCCACGTTGCCACGGCAGTTCTCGAGCAGCACCACGCTGCCGGGCTCCACCGGCACGGGATGCTCGACCCAGTCGCGGCGCAAGGCGACCGGCGCGCCCAGCAGCTGGCCCAGGCGCTCGGCCACGGGCGCCAGCGTATCGGCGTCGGTCAGCGCGCCTTCCTTGGGACGGCCCAGGTGCGAGGTCACCAGCACCGCCGCGCCGGCATCGAGCGCCAGGCGTATGCCCGGCACCGAGGCGCGGATGCGGGTGTCCTCGGCGATGTTGCCCGCCTCGTCGAAAGGCACGTTCAGGTCGGCCCGGATGAACACGCGCTTGCCGGCCAGCTGGCCGGCCTTGGCCAGCGCGGTAAGGGTCTTGACGTTCGCCATGGCCGGCATCACTTGGCCGACATCAGGGCCACGGTGGTATCGAGCATGCGGTTGGAGAAGCCCCACTCGTTGTCGTACCAGGACGAAACCTTGACCAGCGTGCCGGAGACCTTGGTCAGCGTGGCATCGAAGTTGCTGGAGGCCGGGTTGTGGTTGAAGTCCACCGACACCAGCGGCTCGGTGTTGTAGGTAAGGATGCCCTTGAGCGCGCCCTCGGAGGCTTCCTTGAGGATGGCGTTGACCTCTTCAACGGTGGTCTCGCGCTGAGCGATGAAGGACAGGTCCACGATCGAGACGTTGATGGTCGGCACGCGGATGGCGTAGCCGTCCAGCTTGCCGTTGAGCTCGGGCAGCACCAGGCCCACCGCAGCGGCCGCGCCGGTCTTGGTCGGGATCATGCTTTGCGTGGCCGAGCGCGCGCGGCGCAGGTCCTCGTGGTAGACGTCGGTCAGCACCTGGTCGTTGGTATAGGCGTGCACCGTGGTCATCAGGCCGGTGACCACGCCCAGCTTCTCCTGCAGCGGCTTGACCAGCGGGGCCAGGCAGTTGGTGGTGCACGAGGCGTTGGAGATGACGGTGTCGCTGGCCTTGAGCACGCCGTGGTTCACCCCGTAGACCACGGTGGCGTCCACGTCCTTGCCGCCAGGCGCCGAGATGATGACCTTCTTGGCGCCGCCCTTCAGGTGGGCGCCGGCCTTTTCCTTGCTGGTGAAAAAGCCCGTGCACTCGAGCACCACGTCCACGCCCAGTTCGCCCCAGGGCAGCTCGGCCGGGTTGCGGTTGGCCAGCACGCGGATCTTGTCGCCATTGACGACCATGTAGTCGCCGTCGACCTCGACGGTGCCCGGGAACTTGCCATGGGCGGTGTCGTAACGGGTCAGGTGCGCATTGGTCTTGGGATCGCCCAGGTCGTTGATGGCCACGATCTGGATGTCGTGGCGCTTGTTCGATTCGTAGTGGGCGCGCAGGATGTTGCGGCCGATGCGGCCGTAGCCGTTGATGGCGACGCGGATGGTCATGACGTGATCTCCTGGTGTTTTACAAAACCTGTTGGACGGCTTGCGCCACCTTCTCGGCGGTAAGCCCGAAATGCTTGAACAGCACGCCCGCGGGGGCCGACTCGCCGTAGCTGTCGATGCCCACCACCGCGCCGTCCAGGCCCACATACTTGTGCCAGAGCGCGGTGGTGCCGGCCTCGACGGCCACGCGCGGCAAGCCCGGCGGCAGGACGCTGTCGCGCCAGGCGCGGTCCTGCCTGTCGAACACGTCGGTGCTGGGCATGGACACCACGCGCACCGGCACGCCGGCCTGCCCCAGCTGCTCCTGGGCCGCCAGGGCGATGGCCACCTCCGAGCCCGTGGCGATGATGATCGCGCGCGCGCCCTCGGCATCGCGCAGCACATAGCCGCCGCGCGCCACGGCCGCCAGGGCGGCGGCGTCGCGCTGCACGAAGGGCAGGTTCTGGCGCGAGAGCAGCAGCGCGGTGGGGCCGCCGTCCTTGACGGCCATGCCGAGCGAAGCCGGGCGCTGGACGGCATGCGCCCAGGCGGCCAGCGTCTCGACCGTGTCGCAGGGGCGCCAGACCGACAGGTTGGGAATCAGGCGCAGGCTGTTGGCATGCTCGATGGATTGGTGGGTGGGGCCGTCCTCGCCCAGGCCGATGGAGTCGTGCGTGAAGACGTGCACCACGCGCTGCTTCATCAGCGCGGCCATGCGGATGGCGTTGCGCGAGTAATCGGAGAAGGTCAGGAAGGTGCCGCCAAAGGGCAGGTAGCCGCCATGCAGCGCGATGCCGTTCATGATGGCGGCCATGCCGAACTCGCGCACGCCGTAGTTGATGTGGCGCCCGCCCTGCAGATGGTGCTGGCCGGCGCGCACGGGGACGACGCCCTTCCAGTCGGTGTAGTTCGAGCCGGTCAGGTCGGCCGAGCCGCCCAGCAGTTCGGGCAGCAGCTCGGCCAGGGCCGTGATGGCGTGCTGCGAGGCCTTGCGCGTGGCCACCGTCTCGCCCTTGGCGTCGGTGGCGAGCAGCAGGGCCTGCAGCTTCTGGGCGAAGCCGTCGGGCAGTTCGCCTTTCATGCGCCGCTCGAACTCGGCGGCCTCGGCCGGAAACGCCGCGCGATACGAAACGAAGCGCGCCTCCCATTCGGCTTGCGCGGCGGCGCCGGCCTGCCGGGCGTCCCAGCCGTCATAGACGGCCTGGGGAATCTCGAAGGGCGCGCTGGACCAGCCCAGGGCCTGGCGCGTGGCCTGGACCTCGGCCCCGCCCAGCGGCGCGCCGTGCACCTTGTCGGTACCGGCCAGATTGGGCGAACCCTTGCCGATCTGCGTGCGGCACACGATGAGGGTGGGCCCCTTGCCCTGCCCGGCCAGCTGGCGGGCCACCGACAGCGCCGCATCGACGGCATCGACGTCGTGGCCGTCCACGCCGCGGATGACGTTCCAGCCATAGGCCTCGAAACGCTTGGCGGTATCGTCGCCGAACCAGTGCTCGACCTTGCCGTCGATGGAGATGCCGTTGTCGTCGTACAGGGCGATCAGCTTGGACAGGCGCAGCGTGCCGGCCAGCGAGCAGACCTCGTGCGAGATGCCTTCCATCAGGCAGCCGTCGCCCATGAAGACGTAGGTGTAGTGATCGACGATGGCATGGCCGGGGCGGTTGAACTCGCGCGCCAGCAGGGCCTCGGCCAGCGCCATCCCCACCGCGTTGCCCAGCCCCTGGCCCAGCGGGCCGGTGGTGGTCTCCACGCCGGGGGTGATGCCCACCTCGGGATGGCCGGGCGTGCGCGAATGCAGCTGGCGGAAGTTGCGCAGCTCTTCGATCGGCAGGTCGTAGCCGCTCAGGTGCAGCAGCGCGTAGATCAGCATCGAGCCGTGGCCGTTGGACAGCACGAAGCGGTCGCGGCCGTGCCAGGCGGGGTCGGCCGGATTGTGGCGCAGATGGCGCGTCCACAGGGCCTGGGCGATTTCCGCCATGCCCATCGGCGCGCCCGGGTGGCCGGAATTGGCCTGCTGCACGGCATCCATGGACAAGGCACGGATGGCATCCGCCAGATGGAGTTGGGAAGCGGAAGGCTGTGTCATGGGAAGCTCGGATGCGGGCCCCGCAAGATCGAAAGCACGGACCCGGTGTTAAAGTAGCGAAGCCCACGATTTTAGCACCCGGCCACCTGCTCCCTTTTCGCCCCCGGGGCGCCCCAAGGCGAAAGCGGCCCCTTCCCGGGCCGGCCAGCAGCCCCTCGCATCCCATGGCCCTGCCTCGCTTCTATTGCCCCGCCGACCTGGCCCCTCGTACCGAAATCGAACTGCCCCAGGCCGTGGCGCACCACGCGCTGCGCGTGCTGCGGCTGCGCGAGGGCCAGCCGGTGGCGCTGTTCGACGGCCGCGGCGGCCAGTACCCGGCTACGCTGCGCATCCAGGGCCAGCGCGCGCTGGCGCTGACGGGCGAATTCGATCCGCGCGAAACCGAGCTGCCGGGCGCCATCACCCTGGTCCAGGGCCTGCCCGCCGGCGAGAAAATGGACTGGGTGATCGAGAAGGCGGTGGAGATGGGCGTCTCGCACATCGTACCCATCGCCGCCCGGCGCAGCGTGCTGGCGCTCGAAGGCGCCCGGCTGGAGAAACGCCTGGCGCGCTGGCGCAGCCAGGCCGTGGCGGCCTGCGAACAAAGCGGACGCAACCGCATCCCCCGCATCGACGCGCCGATGGGCCTGGCGCAATGGCTGGCCGAACGGCCCGCCGGCAGCCCCGCCCTGCTCTGCCATCCCGACGCGGCGCAAACCCTGGCACAGGCCCTGCCCGCCCCCGATGCCGCAGGCTTTTGCGTGCTGGTGGGGCCCGAGGGCGGCTGGGACGAGCAGGAACTGCGCGAGGCGGGCCGGCACGGCGTGCAAGCCGTGCGATTCGGCACGCGGGTGCTGCGCACCGAAACGGCGGGGATCGCGCTGGTGGCTGCGGCCTGTGCGCTGCTGGGATGGGAATAGGAGCCGTCGTGCAGCGGAAACCGGCCGCCACCAGGGCAAGACGACCCGCCTGAAAAATCGGAGGCGCCGGGGAATCAAGGCAACGCTTCGAGCTTGTCCAACCATCCGGAAAAATGCGGACACGCGCCTCGAATACGATCCAAACCTATCTCGCCGGCAATGATGGGCCCGTGAAAAGTCTTTTGATATTGTGGCCAGACAGCCAGAATCCGCTTGGACGGCGCAGTACCAGGGCCATCGTTGATTTCCTCGGGCTCCGCCTTCCTTCGAAGCGCCATTAGCGGCTCGAGAACATCATCGTCATCGGTCCAAGGTTTGAAGGCTGCGATATCCACTAGCAAAAGCGCCTCGAACTCATGAACGAACAAATGCGGAATAAAGTTCTGCTGCGCAACGTCCTTGGCAAGCGCGCGCTCCAGGAACACCGCCTTTTGCCAGCCTGCTCCCTGGACAGGGTACCTCACGTCCCGCTTTCCGGGAAAATCCTCGGGCAAGGCATAGAGATCGAACAAGGTAGTTACGCAAGCCGCGGGGTCCTGCTTACATAATCTCTCGATCTGAGGCCTGATCTTGGCATAGCTCACCACTCCGCCGCGATGGCCAGGGCTGGTACGGACGATTATTGGCGTCAGATACAAGCCCCGGGCTGCGTAAGGCGATACGAGCAGTTCGTTGACAAAGGCTTCTTCGGTCTGCCCCTCCACCAGCAGATATACACGGCTCATCGCCCCGGTCTCCCGCCAAGCAGGTTCTTCTTCCAAAGTTCTCCAAGGCTGTAGTCGGCCAGCCACCCAGCCAACTGGCCGGCATCGGGACGCCTGAACTGCGAGGCGCCGTCGCGCTTGTCCACGACGATGAGGTCTTCTGGATCAAACTCGTTGACCAGCTCGACGGACTGCGTGGAAACAAGCAATTGCCGCTCCTGCGCGACCGACCTCATCAAGCCACCCAATATGCTGATTGCATAGGGGTGCAGTCCAAGCTCCGGCTCATCGATAAGAATGGAAGCCGGCATGAGTTCTTCGGGCTGAAGCAACACGGCAGCAAGGCAGATGAACCGCAACGTGCCATCGGACAAGGCGGCTGCTCCGAATGGCTCTTCCTGCCCCAGTTCCGTCCACTCGAGTTGAATCCGTTCGGGGTTATCCGGCGTCGGCCGCAAATGAAAGTCCCCAAAAAACGGCGCTACGAGCCGGATTGTCTTGACGATACGCCAGTAGTGCTCTTCGTGATGGCGCCTGAGCCGCAACAGGAAGGCTGCCAGGTTTCTGGCGTCGTCCTGCAGATGCACGTTGTCTCGAATGCTATGGACCTGCTTTACCAGGGCAGATGTACTGGTGTCGTGAAAATGGTAAATGCGCCAGCTTCGCATGGCGGGAACCACGTACTCCCAAATCCTCCCATGGTCGCCGCGGTCCAGGTAATGCGTCTCGAAGTGACCCGACGCAGGGTGCCAATCTCCACGAAGCTCCCACCACAGCGCCTCGTGCTCGAAAAGCATGCGGTTGTCTTGCGTGGGCCGCAATGAAAAGCGATAGCCGTTGTTGCCAAAATACAGTTCGGCCTGCAGCAACTCCGTGTGCTTGCGGCCGAAATGCAGCAAAGCATCTGGGCCCCCAGCCAAACCAACAGCAAGCTGCAGTTGCTGGGCCAATATGCGGTTGATCAGCCGGAAAAAACCTATGAAATTGGACTTGCCTGCACCATTGGCACCAATCAGCACGTTGAGCCGGCCCAACTCCAGGTCGCACTCGGCGATGGATTTGTAACCGCGCAACTTCATTCTCGATATCTGGTTTGATGCTTGGACTTGCTTGACCATGTTCATGCCTTCGTTTCCTGCCCGTCCAAAGACCTGCCCAGGCCTGGGAATGGCTCGCGGCTTGGCATCCGCGCAATATATCGTGAAGACGAGGCCGCGGCAGGCGTTCTCGCCAGCAACTGGCGCCATTTTGTCCATCAGGCTCCGGTAGAACCAGAAAAGACAGGCCAATGGCTGCGCGCGCCATTACGTCGCGCCTTACACGATCCGATCGCGTCGCCGCGCCCTGCCTTTACTGCCCCGAAGCGCTCCAGCTTTGCGCCTGCCCAGGCTCGGGCTCGGGATGCTTGCCCGCATGCTCCACGGCATACAGGAACACGCGCCCGTTCTCGCGCGCGAACTCCGACACATCCGCGCACACCGACTCGATGCGCAGGGCGTCTTGGCTGAGCGCCGGGTCGCCCGAATGCAGCTTGTGCAGCCACAGCGCCACCCCGGCCTTCTGGTCCAGCACGGTGTCGCACAGGCAGTCGTACAGGGCGTCGAGATCGCTGCCGAAGAACTCGGGAAAGTCGACCGCCTTGGCGATGGCCCGCAGGGCCGCCGAGACGCTGCGGGCGCGGTCGCAATCGGCGCGGAAAAAGGCCAGCCCCTGGGCGCGCGCAGCCTCGGCCAGCTTGTCGGCCGGCACCGCCGCCGGATCGACGGCGCCGCCGCGCTGCAACTGCTTCTGCAAGGGGGACAGGCTGGCTCGCGTCATGCGGACGCCTCCGTGAAAAAAGCTTTGACCTCTTCGGTACGCCGCATCGTATCGGCATAACCGAGTTCGATCAATTCCCGCGTGTAAACAGATTCGAACAGGAGGTAGGAAAGCAAGGCGCCGCCGCCGGCCTTGCCGCGGCTGGCGCTGATGCCCAGCACGCGAAACAGCGTGCGCACCGCCCGGGGCATGGTGCCCAGGTGCGCCATCGCCATTTCGTCCAGCGAGCGGCTGGGCCCCAGCGCGAGCGCCTGCACCGGCCGCAGGCCCGTGGCCTGCGCGGCGCCGGGCGCGGCACGCAGGAAGCCGTTCACGCGTTCCAACCTTTCGACGTCGGTGGATACGCTATCGAGGAAGATGTTGGACAGGGCATGCCCGCCGATCTGCGCCAGCGAGGGATAGGGCGGATCGTCCTCGCGCTGCTCGGGGTGGGTATCGTCGCGATGGCCGGTGCCGATGACCAGCACACGGTCCGCGCCCAGGTGTACCGCCGGGCTGATGGGCGCCAGCTGGCGCATCGAGCCATCGCCGCACCATTCCAGCTGCCCGCCCACGCGCAGCGCATGGGCCGGGAATATGAAGGGAATGGCGCTGGAGGCCATCAGGTGGCCGGCATGCAGGCGATCGGGCACGGCGCGCCGCAGCGAACGGCGCCAGGGCGCAATGCCGCCGCTGGCCTGGTAGAAGGTCAGGTGCTCGCCGCTGGTGTAGCCCGAGGCCGTGATGGCCAGGGCCGAAAGCGCGCCGCGGTCGATATTGGCCTGCAGGCGGCCGAAATCCAGCACCGATTCGAGCAGCCGGCGCAAGGGCGTGTTGTCCAGCAAGGACCGGGGCTGCGCGCGCTGGCGGCCCGGCATCAGCCAGCCCAGCGCCAGCAGGCCGAGCCAGCAGGCGCCCGAATGCAGCAGGCCGGCCGCATCGGACCGGTAGATCTGGCCGGTGCGCAGCCCTTCCCAGAGGACACGGGTGCGGCGCACGGCCTTGCGCGGGTCGTCGGCGCGGCAGGCCAGCGCGGCCGCGTTGATGGAGCCGGCAGAGGTGCCGCAGATGATCGGGAAAGGGTTGGCCAGCCCCGGCGAGCCGGACGGATCGAGCAGCTCGACGATGGCCTGCAGGGCGCCGACCTGGTAGGCGGCGCGCGCGCCGCCGCCGGTGAGCACCAGCCCGGTCAGGGGCCGGCGCCCGGGCCGGGCGGCTATGCCGTCAACGGGCGGTATTGGCATCGACCACGGTCAGCGCGGTCATGTTGACGATACGGCGCACCGTGGAGCTGGAGGTCAGGATGTGCACGGGCGCGTTGGCGCCCAGCAGGAACGGACCCACGGCCACGTTGCCGCCGGCGGCGGTCTTGAGCAGGTTGTAGGCGATGTTGCCCGAATCCACGTTGGGACACACCAGCAGGTTGGCCTGGCCCTTGAGCGTGGACGAGGGCAGGATGCGCAGGCGCAGCGCCTCGTCCAGCGCGCAATCGCCGTGCATTTCGCCGTCGACCTCCAGGTCGGGCGCCTGCTCGCGCACCAGCGCCAGTGCCCGGCGCATCTTCTCGCCCGAGGCCGAGCTGCCCGAGCCGAAGTTCGAGCGCGACAGCAGCGCCACCTTGGGCTCGAGATTGAGCTGGCGCATCTCCTGGGCGGCCGCCAGCGTGAACTCGGCGATCTGCTCGGCCGTGGGATCGTCGTTGACGTGCGTGTCGACCAGCACCACCGTGCGCTCGGCCAGCAGCAGGATGTTCATGGCCGCGTAGGTCTTGGCGCCCGGGCGCTTGCCCAGCACCTCGTCGATGAAGCGCAGGTGGTCGGCATAGGCGCCCACGGTGCCGCAGATCATGCCGTCGGCATCGCCCACGTGCACCATCATGGCGCCGATGAGCGTGAGGCGGCGGCGCATCTCGACGCGCGCCATCTCCTTGGTGATGCCGCGCCGGCACATCATTTCCCAGTAGGTGGTCCAGTAGTGATGGAAGCGCTCGTCGAACTCGGGATTGGTCACCTCGACGTCCTGGCCCAGCTTGAAGCGCAGCCCGTATTTTTCGATGCGGGCGGCCAGCACGGCCGGGCGGCCCACCAGGATGGGGCGGGCCAGCTTTTCGTCGAGGATGACCTGGACCGCGCGCAGCACGCGCTCGTCCTCGCCTTCGGTGAACACGATGCGGGCCTTGCCGCCTTCGCGCACCAGGTTCTTGGCCGCGGCGAACAGCGGCTTCATGAAGGCGCCCGAGTGGTAGACGAACTGCTGCAGCTGCTCGGCGTAGGAATCCAGGTCGGCGATGGGCCGCGTGGCCACGCCGCCCTCCATGGCCGCGCGGGCCACGGCCGGCGCGATGCGCACGATCAGGCGCGTGTCGAAGGGCTTGGGCACGAAGTACTGCGGGCCGAAGCTCAGGTCATAGGTGCCGTAGGCGGCCGCCACCACGTCGTTCTGCTCTTCCTGGGCCAGGCCGGCGATGGCGTAGACCGCGGCCTTTTCCATCTCGCGCGTGATGGTGGTGGCGCCCACGTCCAGCGCGCCGCGGAAGATGTAGGGAAAGCACAGGACGTTGTTGACCTGGTTGGGGTAGTCCGAGCGGCCGGTGGCGATGACCACGTCCTCGCGCACGGCCAGGGCGTCCTCGGGCAGGATTTCCGGCGTGGGGTTGGCCAGCGCCAGGATCAGCGGACGCGCGGCCATCCTGGCCACCATCTCGGGCTTGAGCACGCCGCCGGCCGACAGGCCCAGGAACACGTCGGCCTCGCCGATCACGTCATCGAGCTTGCGCGCCTCGGTCTTTTGCGCGAAGCGGGCCTTGTCCGGATCCATGAGCACGGTGCGGCCCTCGTAGACCACGCCTTCGATGTCGGTGACCCAGATGTTCTTTTGCGGCAGGCCCAGGTCGACCATGAGCTCCAGGCAGGCCAGCGCCGCGGCGCCCGCGCCCGAGACCACCACCTTGACCTGGTCGATTTCCTTGCCGACCACGCGCAGGCCGTTGATGAAGGCGGCCGAGACCGTGATGGCGGTGCCGTGCTGGTCGTCGTGAAAGACCGGGATCTTCATGCGCTCGCGCAGCTTGCGCTCGACGACGAAGCACTCGGGCGACTTGATGTCCTCGAGGTTGATGCCGCCGAAGGTCGGCTCGAGCCCGGCGATGATGTCGACCAGCTTGTCCGGGTCCGTCTCGTTGATCTCGATATCGAAGACGTCCAGCCCCGCGAACTTCTTGAACAGCACGGCCTTGCCTTCCATGACGGGCTTGGAGGCCAGCGGGCCGATGTTGCCCAGCCCCAGCACCGCGGTGCCGTTGCTGATGACGCCCACCAGGTTGCCCCGGCCCGTGTAGCGGAAGGCGTTGGCCGGATCGGCCACGATTTCTTCACAGGCGGCTGCCACCCCGGGCGAATAGGCCAGCGCCAGGTCGCGCTGGTTGGTCAGTTGCTTGGTCGGGGCGATGGAAAGTTTTCCAGGTCGGCCGGCTTCGTGGTATTCGAGCGCTGCCTTGCGCAGATTGGCGTCCATACGGGAGTCTTCGGAGCAGTGTGACGATTCGAGAAAGAACGATTCTAGCTGCTTCGGGCAGGCAGCGGCGGGAAAAGGCCGGCTGGGTCGAACAGGCGCTTGCAGGCCGCATTCATGCGGCTTGCGGCCGCCTGGACGGGGGCGTTTTCATGCTGCGTCGCAGCAACCGCCGGGCCGCCCCGGCAGGGCTGCAGCAACGCCGCCTCGACCCAGGCCAGCGAGCCGGCCTGGCCCAGCAGCAGGTGCGCCAGGTTGACGCCGGCCGGCGGCGCGGGCCGCAAGGCATCCAGGCGGCCGTGGGCCGGCCAGGCCGGCTGGGCCAGGCACAGCTGCGCGTCCTGGCCCATGGCCAGTTCGAACAGGGCCGGCACCAGCCGCTGCAAGGCCGCGCCGCGCAAGGGCTGCCGGTCGCGCTCGCCGAAAGGGCCCAGGGTGGCGGGCGTGCCGTCGGCCAGCAGCGCCGCCACGGCCTGCACGCCGCTGTCCATGCAGCGCCCCGGCGCGCACAGGCGCCGCGTGTCCTCGCCCGAGAGCCAGGCGGCCAGCGTCTGCCCTGCCGGCAGGCCGTCGAACTGCGCGAAGCCGGCCGCCTGCAGGGCCCCCAGCGGGCAGCCGGCTTCGGCGCGCCATAAGCCCGGGCCGGCGTCGACCGGCGCCAGCCCGGTCAGCGACACGCCCGGATCCACCCACAAGGTCGGCGCCGGGTCCGCCTGCGGCAGCGGGCGCAGGCCGGCCAGGCCCAGCCGCACGCCATGCTCGGCGCACAGCGTGCGCGCCAGCCGCACGTCGGCGGCGCGGGCCGGCGCATAGCGGGCCTGGCCCGGCGGCAGGCCTGCGGTCTCCAGCTCGCCCTCGCATACCCGCCGCAAGGCCGCCAGCAAGCGCGTCCAGGCGTCGTCCGGGCGCGGACGGCGCCCGATCAGGAAGGCGCGGCGGGTCGGCTGCATGACTACAATTCGCTTTTCTTCGAGAGGGTTTTCATGTCTCGTCTTGCTGTGCGCAACCAGGACGTCCTGCCCTTCCGGGCCGTCGAGTTGTTCAAGGAGGCCGGCGCCCTGAAGGCGGCAGGCCACGACATTATCAGCCTGGGCATCGGCGAGCCGGACTTTACCGCCCCCGAGCCGGTGCTGGAAGCCTTGCAGCGCGCCGCGCGCGACGGCCACAGCGGCTATAGCGCGCCGGCCGGCCTGCCGGCGCTGCGCGAGGCGATCGCCGGCTACTACGGTCGGCATTTCGGCGCACCGGTCGATCCGGGCCGGGTGATCGTGACCGCGGGCGCCTCGGGCGCGCTGCAACTGGCCACGCTGGCGCTGCTGGATCCCGGCGACGAAGTGCTGATGCCCGACCCCTGCTACCCGGCCAACCGCAACTTCGTGGTGGCCGCCGGGGCCGTGCCGCGGCTGGTGCCGTGCGGGCCGCGGCAGCGCTACCAGCTGCAGGCCCAGGACCTGCGCGAGCACTGGAACGCCCGTACCCGCGGCGTGCTGATCGCCTCGCCCAGCAACCCCACCGGCACCTCGCTTGCGCCCGGCGCCCTGCGGGAAATCCTGGCCGAGGCGCGACAGCGCCAAGGCCTGGTGCTGATGGACGAAATCTACCTGGGGCTGTCCTACGACGCCGAGCCGCGCTCGGCGCTGGCCATCGACGACGACATCGTCGTGGTCAACAGCTTCTCCAAGTACTTCCACATGACGGGCTGGCGCCTGGGCTGGCTGATCGTGCCCAAGGACATGGTCGCCGCCATCGAAAAACTGGCCGCCAGCCTGGCGATCTGCGCGCCCACGCTGGCCCAGCATGCGGCGCTGGCCTGCTTCGGCCCCGACGCCCTGGCCATCTACGCCCAGCGCCGCGAAGCCTTCCGGCAGCGCCGCGACATGCTCGTGCCGGCCCTGGAGCGGCTGGGCCTGCGCGTGCCGGCCCGGCCCGATGGCGCCTTCTATGTGTATGCCGACGTCTCGGGCCACGGCATGGACAGCGTGGCCTTCTCGCAGCGCCTGCTCCATGAAGCCGGCGTGGCCGCCGTCCCGGGCCTGGACTTCGGCCCGGCCCACGCCCGGCGCATGATGCGCTTCTCGTACGCCACGGCGCTGGAGCGGCTGGAGCAGGCGGTGGCCCGGATGGAAAAACTGCTTGGCAAGCCGGGCGCTTAGGGCGCGGTTCCCGTCTCCAGGCTCAGACCAGACGGATATGACCTCTTGACACTTCGCAC
>NZ_JBANET010000023.1:0-71060 GCF_037026685.1 Orrella sp. JC864
TTTGCCGCCGGGCCGTCCCAAGGCAAAAAGCGGCCCCCCTCGCGGGGGGCAGCAAGCCGCTTCATTTCAGCGCCATCGCCTCGGCGCAATGCGCCAGCGTCTGCCGCAGCAGCGCGTCCACGCCGCGCACCGATACGCCGTAGGTCCTGGCCACCTGGGCGCGCGTGCGCTCTTCTACCCGCAGCTCGAACAGCACGCAGCGGTGCCGGAACGGCAGGCCGTGCAGCGCCCGGTCCAACCGGGCCAGCTCGGAACGGGCCGCGGCTGCCTCGTCCGGCCTGGGCAGCGGATCGCATGACTGGCTCTCGCAGTCCATCGCCTCCAGCGGCAGCAGCCGGGATTCGCTGCGCAGCCGGTCCAGCGCCAGGTTGCGCGCCATCCGGTACACATAGGCGCCGGGCCGCAGCACAGGAGACGGCAAGTCCGGCCCGCCCAGCCGCAGCCAGGCATCGTGCAGGCAATCGCTGGCCAGATCCGGGCAGCCCAGGTCATGCGCCAGCCGGCGATGCAAGGTGCCGTAGTGTGCGGCCAGGTAGTCGCGCAGCACGCCGCCTGCCGCCTCGCCGCGGGCGGCAGGCCCCGCGTACCCCTCTTGCGCGGGCGCGGCATGGCAGAACGAGACGCTCATATCCATAGGGAACTTCCGTCAGTCGCGGCGAACACCTCCCCGGCCTGCCCCCGGAAGCGGGGACAGGCGCAAGAGAGCCGAAGGTGCGTGCGGCTATTGCGGTTGCCGCATGCGCTGGCGCTGGGCTGCGGTCAGCAGTCCGGCCTGCTGCGGATACACCGCGTCGCCCTTGCCGACGACCTGCAGCGGACTGGCGCGGTCGTAGCGCAGATGGGCCTGTTGCCCGGGCGGCGGCGCGGCCGAAGCGCCGTGTTGCGGCGTTTCCTCGCCAAAGCCCAGGATCTGCACGCTGATGATCGAGGGCAGGTTGCGCCGCGATTCGCTGCGCTGGCGGGCGATGACGTCCTGGGCCGAATCGGCCGCGGCAGCGGCCGCCGAACTGGCCGACGTCAGCGCGCCCGTGTTGACCGCCGCCACCTCGGGCAGGCCCGTGACCTCGCCCTGCACCTCGATGTTGGCCGCATTGAGCACCTGCAGCGCCGCCACGTTGAAGTTGCCCGCCACCCGCACGCCGGCGTCGCCGAAGTTGACCGTGCCCTCGGGCGCGACCAGGTCCACGTCGCCCTGGCCCACCGTGCCGATGCCGCTGCCGCTCATGTCCGAGCGCTCCAGGATCCGCGTGTGGCCGTCCTCGTCGGTGACGATGTCCGGCGCCGAGGGCACGCGCACCGTCTTGGCGCCGCGGCCGGCGTCGATGTCGCCCCGGCTGGACCAGATGATCTGGTCGCTGCCCTGGCCGGTGGCCTGCGGCACGAAGGACAGGATGCGCGAGCGGTTCACCGTCACGCTGTCCCGGGCGAACACGTTGATGTGGCCCGAATCCAGCGTCACCAGGCCCGCGCCCGGCGCCACGGTGGCGCCCAGCGCCGCCACCTGCAGGCCGCCGCCCGGGGTCAGGACCTGGATGTCGCCGCCGGCCTGGGTGCGCAGCGTCAGGCTGGTGGCCGCCACGCCGCCCTGCCAGCCTTGGCCTGGAAACAGCGTCTCGATGGCCGCATAGCCGCGGTTGTAGCCGCCGTTCTTCGGCAGCCCGCCCGTGCCCGGCAGGTTCTGGTCGCGGCCGGCATCGCGCAGCTCCTGCAGGAAGACCCGGCGCAGGAACTGCTGGCGCGCCGGTTCGGGCAGCTGCTTGAAGCGCTCCCAGGCTTGCAGCGGCGCCAGCTCCTGGCCGGTGACTTGCGCCACGTACGACACCAGCCCGCGGCGCACGGTCTTGTCCTGCCCGTCCGGCCGGCCTTGCACCGCGTCGGTCAGGTAGACGGGCAGCACATCGCCCTGGACCGGCTGCGTCAGATAGCCGGGCATGGATGCCACGCGCTGCGGGTTCAGATAGGCGTCGGCGAAGGCCTCGTAGGCGGGCGCCCGGTTCATCCCGGCCATCACCGTGATCGCCGCGCCCTGCTCGGGCAGGCCCAGCACCTGGGAAAGCGGCACGGGGCGGTTGTTGTCGTCGTAGCGCTGGTTGCCCAGGGTCGTGACGCCCAGGCTGCCGGCATAGACGTCGCGGCCGGCCGAGAGCATCAGCAGGCCGGGCCCCTGCACGGCAACGCCGTTGCCGACCGTGCGCCCGTAGACGGGCTGCATGGCCACGATGTCGTTGCCGGCCTCCAATAGCGTCGTGTCGCTGGGACGCAGATTGCGCGCCTGGACGTTGAAGCTGCGGATGTCGCCGCCGGTACGCACCCAGGTCTGCTCCGAAGCGTACAGGTTCAGCCCCGTGATCGACCCCGATCCGGCATAGATGCGGCTCGGCTCGTGGTCGCCGGCCAGCGGCAGGACTTGCGGGTTGCCGACGCGCAGGAAATACGCCGTGCTGTAGAACGAGGGGCTCATGTAAGCGCCGGGCTCGTTGCGCAGGGCCGCATCCATGTGGATCTGCTGATCGTAGCCGCTGCCGCCGAACGGCAGGTACGGACTGGGCATCATGCCGGGCACGGCGCGCGACATGATGATCTCGGCCACCGGCATGGGCCGTTGATTGTCCCCCACCAGCGCGTGCAGGCTTTCGGCCTGGCGCGTGTTGAACCGCACGTCCTGGTGCGCCAGCAGCCGCATGTCGTGGCGCGCCGACGGGACGACGTACATCGGCCCCTGGATCTCCAGCGAGCCGCTCAACGCGGCGGCGCGCAACTGCGGGGGAAAGAGATTGCCGCCCTTGCCGACCAGCGCGTCGAACTCCGTCGTGCTGGTCTGCAGCGCCACGTCGCGGAACACGAAGTCGGCCTGGTTGACCAGCGTTACGTTGCCCCCGACCGAGGTCAAGGCCAGCGAGGTGCGGTCGGTGTAGCCGCTCATGTAGGCGCCCAGGTCGGTCGATCCGCCCGGGCCGGGCGTCCTGCCGTCGTAGCCCAGGCGCACCATCAGCGGGTCGATGATGGCCTGCACGCGCAGCTCGCCCGTGGTGCGTACGGCCAGTTCCGCGTCGCCTAGCGCGAACACGGGCGCAATGTCGAACTCCCGGGCAGGCTGATACGACTTGCTCACGGCCACCCGATGGCCGATGTCGGTCATGCCCGCGGCGATGCGCCCCTGCCCGCGCGCCAGGTAGTACTGCCCTCCCCGGATCGCGCCGGCGGCCTGCACCGCCATGGTCCCGCCGTTGCGCACTTCCATGCGCATGGCCTCGTCGGCGCTGCGCCCGCCGCGCATGCGCATGTTGGTCGCCAGCGCCACCACCAGGTTGTCCAGGTCACCGCCGGCCTCCACCGTCAGATTGCCCCCGCCCAGCACGCCCAGGCCCTGGCCAAAGCCGCCGTGGGCGACCCACCAGCTCGATTGCTCGGCCGGCTCCTGCGTGTAGCCGGTGCTGTACGGACCGAAGTAGCCATCGGCATTGACGTTGCCCTGGCGCTGCAGCCATTCGACGAAGCGCCGGCCGGAATGCTCGGCCCGTATGCTGCCCTGCGCGCCGACATCCAGGTGCCCGCCATGCACGCCGTAGACGGCCCCGGGCGCCGCCGTGGTGAAATCGCTCCAGACCGTCGTGTCGCGCCGCCCGGCCGTGTAGAGGGCCGAATCCGCATGCGCCAGCAGCAGGTCGCGGCCGGCGCGCACGGCGATGTCCCCGGTGCCTGTGCGCACCAGGTGGCCCGCGCCGTCGCCGGCATCCTTGCTGCTGTCGGCCACTCCCACCGTGATCGTGCCCTGGTCCGCGCCCAGCAAGGCCTGCGGCCGCAGGGCCAGCGCGTCGGCCGAGCCCAGGTCGGCGCCGGCCACCAGCCGCAGGTTCCACGACTCGCCGGCCTGCAGCAGGCCGTCGCGGCCGGCCGTGTCAAAACCGTCGCTCAGGTGGCCGGCAAGATCCAGCTTGCCCGCCGCGCGCAGCGTCAGGCTGCCGGCGCGCGCGCCGGCGAAGTCGGTCCACAGGTTCCAGTCCGAGGCCATGGACAGGTCGCCGCCGCTGCGGATCTCGATGCCCGGCATGACCGCCCAGCCCCCGCCCACGCGGGCGGCGATGGCCGCGCCGCGTGCCGCGAAATCCTGCGCCTCGGCCACGGCCTGCGCCTTGACCGCATCGACCGACGCATTGTCGTAGATGCGCGTGCCTTCCAGCACCGCCAGGCGTGCGCCGCGCACCTGCACGCCGATCGCGTCCGCCGCCACCTCGCCGTTGTCGGCCGTGCGCGCCGCCCGCAGGCGCACCACGCCCTGCTGGCCGCCGTCCACGTCGATCAGCCCGGCCGGGGCTTGCAGCCGCCCGCCCGCCGCCTCCAGCGTTACGCGCCCGCTGCCCAGTTCGCCCGTGGCGCCGGCCAGCAGCTGGGCCTGTCCGCCCACGACGATGCCCGCGCCGCCGGTGATGCGGATCGAGCCGCCGTACGGCGCGCGCGCGTCCACCACGCCGTGGATGGACACCTTGCCGCGATCGGCCGTCAGGGCAAAGTCCTGCACGGTGGTCGCGCCGTCGATCAGCACGTCGCCTTCGCGCACGCGAAAGTGCCGCGCCCGCGAGAACCCGGCCTGGTCCAGGCGCGCGGCCAGCGCGCCGAAATCCGGCAGCGTGTCGATGTCCAGCGTGAATGCGCCCGCGCGCCCGCCCGCGCCGGCCTGCGCGTCCAGCGTGCCGAGCAGCGCCACCGCGCCGCCGTTGCCGGCCGTGACCGACAACTGCCCGGCATCGCCTCCGCCGGCCATGGCCGCCAGGTTCACCACGCTGCCGGCCAGCACGCGCACGTCGCCACCCAGCGAGGACAGGTTCACGCGGCCCGCATCGGCGTATTCGGTCTGGTCGAACATCGTGCGCGCCAGGCCCCCGACATCGATGCGCGCCGTCTCGGCCAGCACCAGGTCGCCGGCCGTGGCGGTCAGCGACACCGTGCCGCCCAGCATCGCCGCATGGCCGCCGAAATCGATGCTGCCGCCGCTCAGCGACAGGCTCGCGCCCAGGCTATCGGCCAGCGCCTCGGCCGGGGCTTGCGCGTCATGGCTGGCAAGCACCTGCAGCCGGCCCAGGGTACTCAAGGACTGGCTGGCGCCGCCACGGCCGGTCAGCAGCGGCGCGGCCACGGTGACCTGGCTGCCGCCCGCGTCCAGCCCGCCGCGGCCCGCGCCGACGATCTCGTCCGAGGCCTGCAGCATGACGTCGGCAAATCCGTGGATGGCCTTCTCGCCCGCGCCCAGTACCAGGCGCCGGGCCTGCAGGCTCAGCGCGCCCTGCCCCGCGTCCGGCTGCGCGCCGCCTTCGATGCCCGACAGGTTCTGCAGCGTCAGCGTATCGGCTCGCACCCGCACGTCGGCGCCCAGCCCGGCCAGCCGCGCGCCGTCGAGCACGACGCTTTGCAGGCCGGCGGCCGACAGGTCGACCGAATCGTGGAAATCGAAGCTGGAGTAGCTGCGCAGCGTCAGTTGGTTCGAACGCGCCAGCTGCGCCAACGCCGCCTGGTCCAGCACCATGCCCTGGCTGCCGCCGCCAAAGCCGATGCGCCCGGAGGCCACCGACAGGTCCGCGCCCGAGAGCAGCGCCGAGGCCGCCAGGTCCGTGGTGCGGGTGGCATCGATCAGCAGCGCCGCCCCGCCCGCCAGCTGCGCATCGGCGCCCACGCTCACGCGTCCGCCCCGGCTCGTGTCCACGCCCTCGCGCACCACGCGCGAAGGCGCGCCGTTGGAGATGCGGACCAGCGCGCCCCAATCGGCCGCCGGCGTGGTCAACACGTCGTCGGCGGCATCCTGCTCGTCGATCACGCCGTCCCAGTTGTCGTCCAGGTTGCCGTCCGGGTCGGTGTAGACCGCCTTCTGGCGCGGCGCCATGATTAGGTCTCCCACGCTCGCGCCGCTGCCTTCTTGCACCGCGATGCGGCTGCCCGCCTCGATGGACAGTTCCTCGCCGGCGGCCAGGATGATTTCGGGCCCGGCCAGCACCGAACCGGCATCGTTGCGCACGACGATGTGCGTGGCCGTCACGTCCACCCGCATGCCCTGCGGGTCGCCCGAACGGGTGCCGCCCACCAGCAGGCTGCCTGCGCCGAAGCCCGACAGCTTGGCCGCGTCCACCACCAGGTAGCCGTCGGCGCGCAAGGCCTCGGCCTCGCGGCCCGCGCCCACGATGGCGATCTTCTCGCCGGCGATGTCCACCAGCCCGCCCAGGCCGCCGGCGGCGGCCTGCGAACGCAGGCTGCCGTCCAGCAGCAGCCGCTCGCCGGCCTTGAAGACCACGGCGCCGCCATCGCGCGGCAGGCGCGGGGTGACCACGTTCTGGCCGCTCAGCCGGTACTGGGTCAGCTTGAAGGCGTCCGAGGAGAAGAACGCATTGGCGCTCGCCTCGTTGTATTCGGTATAGCTGCGCACCACGCTGCCGGGCAGCACCCGCCACAAGGAGCCGAAGGACTGGCTCGACCCATCGGCCGCGTTGCCTGCCCGGCCCTGCATCAGCAGCGACCCGTCGCCCAGCCTGGCGCCTGCGGCCCCGCCGGCGCCGGCCGCGACGTGGCGCCGGCCCTGGCCGCTGTCCTGCACGGCATAGGCGCCCGGCAGCAGCGCGTAGCGCGCCGGCAGCAGGGTGTACCACCCCGGCGCCAGGCCCTCGCCGCCGGACAGCCACACCTGCCGGCCGGCTTCGGCCGGGCCCTTGTCCGGTATCGCGGCGGAGCTGCCGATCAGGTCCGGATCGCCCGGCGACAAACCCTGGTAGCCCGGCAGGATCGCGTACATGCCCGGCCGCGTCAGCAGGTCGTGCGAACCGCCCGGACCCGGCACGAACTCCCAGGCGTGCAGATCGCCGCCGCCCGAAATATCCACCAGCGCGCCTTCGGTCACCGCCACCTGCGGCGCGTCCAGCGTGATGCGCTTTTCCGGCGGCGCCGCCATCTGGCGGTCGGCGGGATTGTCCGAGGCGCCCGGCCCTTCCAGCGCCGGGTCCAGCCAGTATTCGCCGTTGCTCAGCTTGCCGTAGGGCACCATCCAGGTACTGGCCACCGAAGTCAGGCTGTCCGCGCCCAGGCTCAGCCGCTGCGTGGCGGCCAGCTCTATCTGGCCGGCCGGCGCGCGCAGCGTGCCGTCCTGCTCGATCACGGGCGCTTGCAGGCGCAGGCTGCCGCCGGCCGACAGCGGCATGGCCGCCGGCGCGCCGTCCAGCTGCTCGATGCGTATCGCATCGGCCGCACGTATCGTGGGCCGGGCCAGCGTCATCGGATAGACCTGGCCGGCGCGCACCAGCAGTTCGCCGTCCACCGCCAAGCCGGCGGCAAGCCGCACGTCGTCGGCCTGCAACAGCGTCCGCGCGAAACCGGAGATGCGCCCGTCGCCGCCGATGCGTGCAGCCGTGCCCAGCCCGTTCGAACCGAGCTGGATCACCGCAGCCTGCAGCGACAGCTGTCCCGCCAGGCCGGCTTGCGCGCCAGCCAGCTCGGCCTGCTGACCCGGCTCCAGCCCTGAAGCCAAGGCAATGTACGGCGCGCGCAGCATGACCGTGCCGTCCCCGGCGGACGTAATGGGCCCCTCCAATGAAATCGACCGGCCCAGTGCCAGCACGATGGGATCGATCTGTATCGGCACGGTGGGGGCGCCCTGCAGCGCCAGGTCGGCCATGCCGCCTTGCCCGAACGCCGAGGCACGCACCACCAGGCTCGCGTCGCGCGGCGGCGTGAATACATCGCGCATGACATCCGAGCCGAAGTGATAGTCGCGGAACAGATCCAGCACGGTGTCGCTGATGCCGTAGTCGGCGGGGTTCAGCGGCTTGGACGCGGCTGGTGCGGGGCGGCTGTCCGAAAGAAAGAACCCGGCTGTTCCCTGACTGGCCGCGTGAGCGACGACCAGGTCGACGAATTCACGCGACAGTATGATGGGCGTTCCCCACCCGACCAGCAGATTGATGTCCCAGCCCACCGCTTTGTAGGGATCGTCAAATGCCCAGGTGCATTTGGACCAATCGCCCACGCCGCTGCAGTCCGGATCCAGCTGCTTGAGCAGATCCAGGATTTGGTTGGCCGGGTTCGCGCCACCGCCCGACGGCGCGGGCGCAGCGTATCCAATTGCCAAGGCACCGCCCACGGCGCCCGGCCCGCCCGCCTCGGCGCGCAGGCGGCTCTCGACGATGCCCAGGCCTCGGATCTCGATGCGGCCGCCATCGCTATCGACCCGCACCGCCTGCAGCCGGCCCTGCCTGCCGAATCCTCCGCCGGCCGGCACGTCGATCCAGCCGCTGGCGCCCGAGACGTCCACCAGCGCACCCTGCGCCAGGTTCAGGCTTTCGGCCTGCAGCGTGACCTGGCCACCGGCCAGCACGCTGCCCTGGCGGCCGCGCGCGCCGTCGAGCTCGATGACGGGCACGCCGCGCGCCAGCAGTTCGGCGCCGGGATGCAGCGTCAGGGACTGGACGTCGATCTCGATGCGGCCGGCGGGGGCCTGCAGCGTGCCATGCACGTTCACCTGGCCCTGCATTCCCGCCGTACCGTCCCCGCTCACACGCAGCGTGCCGCCCAGGTCCGTGGCCAGTATCGCGCCCGTCTCGATGCGCACGTCCTGGCCGTACAGCCACAGGCCGCCGGGCTCGCGCGCCAGCCGCTCATGGGCCGGCGCCGGACCGATGCGGCCCGGCGGCGGCAGCGGCGCGCCGGCGGGCGCGTCCGCATAGTCCTGCGGCAGCAGATTGACCACGTGCACATCCTGCCGCGCCGTGACGTTCTGCGGCACGGTGATGCGATGGCCGCGCGTGTCCACCACCAGCGAGCGGAAACCGCGGTCCGCGTACAGGGTGGCGGGCAGGTGCAGCACGTCGCCGGCGTCCTGCGCCAAGGTGCCGCCGATCTGCACATCGGCAGCCGCGACCAGGTCCAGTTCGCCGCCCGAGCCGGCCGCATAGGCGCGCAAGTCCAGGTTCTCCAGCCCGCTGTCCAGGCGCAGCCCGCCCAGCCGGATGCTGCCCGCGTCGCCCGCCCGCAGCGCGGTGCGCGCCCCGTCGCGGTATACCTGCCCCCCGCCCGAGACGTCGATGAGCGCGCCTTTCTCGATCCGCAGCAGGCCTTGGGGCAGGTTCCTGTTGATGGACACGCTGCCGCCGTGGATGGCCGGCGCCCGCGGCGCCGAACCCTCCTGATGAACGCCGAGCCACTGGCCGGCCACGTCCAGGCGGCCCGTGGCGGCCAAGGTCAGCGGCTTGCCGCTTTCCAGGATGATGGACCCGCCCGGCGCGCGCACCGTGCCGGCCACTTCGATGGCCGGCTCGCTGCCTTCCACGCGCCCCAGCGTCAACGACGCGCCGGGCGAAAGCTCCACCCAGGCGCCGGCCTCGATCGCCGAATCGTCGGTCACCCACAAATTGATCTCGCCCAGGCCGGAGGCGCTGAGCACCTCGTCGGACAGCCACGTTTGCTTGAGCCGCCCGTCGCTGGGCTGGCCCGTCTCCGACGCGCTCAGGTAGCGGAACCAGTCCGGCAGTTCCGGCGAATCGACGGCAAAATCCCCGGGCAGCAGCCTGGGCGCCGAGCCGATGAACAGACGCCCCAGCGACCAGGTGGTGTCCGCCACCGAGCTCGCGCCCACGGTCAGCCGCCCGCCCACGTGCGGCGCTTGCTGCGCAGCCTGCCGCTCGCCGGCCGATACCCCGCCCCATACGTCGCCTTCGAGCACGATGTTGCGGCCCGCCTTGATCTCGATCGCGCCCGCGCCGCGTCCCTCGGCATAGCCGCGCTCGTAGCGGCGCCTGCCCAGCAGCGGCGAATACCAGGCCTCGGTCACGCCCCAGCGCGCGGACTCGCGCACGTACTGGCCCGCAACGCCCACGTAGATCTCGTTCTCGGGCGCCGAGCCGATGTTATAGATGCGTCCGCTGGCCGCGCGCAGCATGGTGCTCCGGTCATAGCCGCCGGTATAGCGCACCGAGCCGCCCGATACGTCCATGAAGGCGCCTGGGCGCGTGATCACGTCGCCGTTCTTGGAGACCAGGGTGATGGTGCCGCCTTGCGTGGACAGCTCCTGCAGGTCGGTCTTGCCCACGCCCACCCAGCCTGTCATGTCGCCCAGGCGCGTGCCCACCCACGCACCCGGCACGATCTCGCCGTCCTCGCCCGTGACCCATTGCACGCCGCTCATCGGGCCGCCGGCGAACACGCCCGCCTTGCGCCGGTCGATCACCAACTTCTGGCCGCGCAGCCAGCCGTTGCGGTTCAGCGGCGAGTCGCGCAGCTCGTTGATGCGGAACTCGGCCTGCACGAAGTTGCGCTCGGTCGGCACCAGCACGTCCTGCAGGCCGCCCACGCCCAGGAAGGCGCCGCTGTCCAGGTAGATGCGGTTGCCGTCGGGCTCGGCAAGCACGAAGGCAGCCCGGTAGTCCTGCTGTATTTCGAGGGGCAGGCTGGCCGAGCGCACGTCGATGTCGCCGGCCGGCGCCCACACGCTGGCATCGCGCTGCACGTTCACGATCTTGCCGTACAGCGACACGCGGCCCGGATCGTAGCGCGTGGCCAGCGCCGCCAGCTCGATCTCGCCGGTGTCGTCCGGATCGGGCAGGATGCGCGCCACGCTGCCGGGCGCCAGCGTCAGCATGCCGGCGTCCCAGCCGAGCATTTCCTGCACGCCCTGGCCTTCGGAGTAGGCGTAAAAGCCCTGCCCCCAGGCCCGCAGCGTGATGGAGCCGTTGCGGTTGTTCAGCGCCGTCGTGCTCAGCAGCACGCCGCGCTGGTTGACATCCATGGACTGCAGCGTGATGTTGCCGCGTTCGGCCGTGACCACGCCGTCGTTGACGACCGCGTAGCCCACCTGTGCGGCGCGCTCGCGCATGGCCGGCAGGATCTCGTCCTGCATCTTCTGCTTGAAACTGATGTTGCCGTCGCGGGCGAACGCGTCGTTGAAGTGGTTGTAGGTGAACGCGCGCGGCGCGGGCGCGGCCACGGCCACGTCCAGCCCGCGCACCGCATGCAGCTCGCCGTCGTTGGGCGATTTCAGGTAGACATTCTCGCCGGCGGCCAGGATCACCTGCCCGTCGGGCGCGGAAATCGTCCCCGCGTTGCTCACCTTCGGACCGAACAGCATGATCTTGCCCGCGCCGTGCGCCTGCAGCCGCGCGCCGGCCTGCACCGTGACGTCGCCCGGCACGGGACCGGGATCGTGCGGCTCGCCCACGAAGAAGTTCAGGGAGTCGGGAAACTCGCCCAGCTGCGGGATGATGACGTCGTTGCCGGCGCCTCCATCGATCCGCGCCGGATTGTTGATGCCGCGCAGGAACTGCTCGTCGGTCAGCTTGAGCGAGGCCGCCAGCAGGTTGCGGGTATTGACCTGGCTCGACCCATGGAAGATCACGCCGTTGCGGTTGATCACGTAGACCGAGCCCTCGGCCTGGATCTGCCCGGCGATGCGGCTGGGCCGCCCGCTGGGGTCGTTGACGCGGTTCAGCACCGACCACGTGTTGCCGTCCTTGGCATCGTTGCCCGCGCTTTGGTCAAAGCGCACCGTGGTGTCGCGGCTGACGTTGAAGGTCTTCCAGTTCAGGATGGCCTTCTGGCCGGTCTGCTCGATGGTCACTTCGGTGTGCTGGCCGTGCCTGCGCTGCGTCGGCGCCTTGGCATTGAGCCAGCCCGCATCGGCATCGGCCTGCAAGCCCCCTTCGGCCAGGCCGTCCGGGATGTCCGAGGGTGCGGCCAGCGCCTGCTCGCGCGCGGCCGCCTGCTCGGCCTGGCGGGCGGCGATCGTCGCGGCCGCGCGGTTGACGCTATCCATCGCGCGCTGCAGGTTGGCGCGCTCCATCTGCTGCCCGCGCGACAGCGCGTGCGGCCGCGCCTGCATCGCCCCGGGCTGGCGCGCAAGCTGGCTCTTGCCCCCCGGGACGGCGAACCACGCCCCGCCCGCCCGGGAAGCCGCCTGGGCGTCGGCGCCCAGGCCCGCCCCCGCAGCCGCCAGGGCGATTGCCAATGCCTGTGCCGCCGGCGCCAGCGCAAAACGCCCCGCCTTGCGGCGCAATCCCGTCTTCGATCTCCGTCCCTGCATGCCCATGGCCATCTTTCCCTTCGTCCAGTCCGTGCAGGGCTGCCTGGTCGCGGCAGCCCATGTGTCAGGAGGACGCCAGCCCGGCCATCGGTCCGGTGCTGGCGCGCCCGCTTGGAGATAAACGTGCCAGCGCATCGGATCGCGCAATTTTTTCGTGTCGAGGCGGCTGCCGATGACGGCCGCCGGGCCGTGGCGCCGCGTATCAGGCCAGGATGAGCACCCCGCCCGGCAGGGAGCGCGCGCGCAGGTCGAACATGTATTGCAGTTGGGCGACAGCCCGGTCCAGGGCTGCGATCTCGAAGCTGCCCGTGACGGCCTGGCTGCGTGCCGCCGCGTTCATCAGCACGATCCGGCTGGTGCGATAGCGGTTGATCTCGTCGATGACCTGCGCCAGCGGGGCCTGGCGAAACACCAGCACGCCACGCTGCCAGGCGGAGACCATCTCGGGATCGATATCGACGGGGCTGCCCGCCGCCAGGTCGTCATAGACCATCTGCTGGTGCGCGTGCAGCACGCGCGCGCCAGCCGGGTGGATGACCTGGGTGGCGCCGGCAATGCAGGTCACGCACACGCGGCCGTCCAGATGCCGTACTTCGAATTGCCCTGTCTGGGCCTGGCTGCGGCCCACGCCCGCCGTCACCGTAAAACGGTACCCGCCGGCCAGCTCGACCGCCGCCTCGCCGGCCAGCAGGTCCACGCCGACCACGCGCCCGTCGACGAGCGCCCGGCGCAGGCTGGTGCGGGTATTGAGCGTGACCTGCACCCCCGGGGAGACGGCCACCGCGCGCTGCTCGCCCGCGGCGGTGCGGTAATCCGCGCCCCATTCCGACGCGGCCGGCCACAGATCCAGGGGCGGGTGGACGAGCGCGACGGCCACGGCGCCGGCCGAGGCGGCCGCCAAGCCCAGGAAGGCGCGCCGCTGGCGCGTGCGCGCACGTTGCGCGCGCTCATAGGCCTGGATCATGCCGGGCTGCTCGCGCAGCAGCCTGCCCGCGGACGGCTTCAGGCTGTCCCAGCGGACCTTGACCTCCTTGTAGGCGGCCTGGTGCGCCGGGTGGGCCTGCACCCATTGCCGGAAGCCCTGCATGTCGGCATGGGAAACGTCCTCGGCGGTCAGCCGGCGCAGCCACTCCCACGCCTGCTGGCGCAGGGTATCGGACGAAGCCGGGCCGTTGCCCGGGGACTGCGAACTTTTCATCGTGAAATGCCGGCCCGTGCAAAATCGGAGCGAGTCATACTGGTTAAACGTGCGGGCGCGCACGAATGCGCAATTTTATGGGTCATGCACCGGCATCCGCGCCCGCGCCGCCGGCGGACCGGGGCTTGGCCATGCCTTCGCCATCGGCCAGCCGTGCCTCGTAGAACGCATCCAGGCGTTCGTGGGCGCGCTGCAGTTCGTAATCGACCGTGCGCCGGGAAACGCCCAGCCGGTCGGCCACCGCCTGGCGCGTCATGTCCTGCCAGTGCACCATGACCACGATGACGCGGCGGCGCTCGGGCATGGCGGCCAGCAGCTCGGTGACGGCCTCCAGATCCCTGCGCCCCTGCGCCTGCCGGGCCGGATCGGGCGCGGCATCGGCCATGGCTTCCAGCAGGGCGTCGACCTCCTCGCCGGAGACGGTGCGATTCTGCACCCGCTGCATGTCCACCGCGATGTTGGTCGCCACGCGCATCAGGTACGCCGCCGGGCTGCCCGGCGACAAGGAGCCGTCCTTGTCCTGCAGGCGCAGCCAGGTATCGTGCAGCGCATCGCTGGCCAGGTCGGCATTGCCCAGCTTGCGGGTCAGCCGCAGCTTCAGGCTGGCGTAGCGCTGCGTCAGGTAGTCCAGCAGCGTCGGCGGTCCGTTGCCGGTCATGGCGTGCTCCCCGCGCCGGCCGCGCAAGGCGGCCTGGCGCCCGGCGCCACGGGCAGCAGCATCATGGTGTAGGGCACATCCACGGACGAGGCGGGAGGCGGGCCGGCCCGCACCTGCCGCAAGACGGCCACCAGCACGGCGTCGCGCGCCGGGTCCCCGGTGGATTCGATCAGATCGGTCCGATGCAGCTGTCCGCCGGCGTCGACCTGGACACGAAACAGTGCCCGGTAATCCCCGGGTACGGTCCGGGCATGGCTGCACAAGGCGCGCAACACGCGGGCCTGGAGCAGCGCCGGATAGCCGTCCAGGCTTTCGCCGGCCAGCGGGTTGGCCCCGGCCGGGCCAGGCGGGCGTATCGCCGCCGGACGCGTAAGCCGGAAGACCTCGCCATACGGGGACACCGATTTTTCGGCGATCAGCCCGGTGCCTTGCAGCAGGCGTTGCAAGGCTGCCTCGGCCGAATAGCGCCCATGCACCGCCGTGGAAAACAGCCCCTCGACCAGGGCGCTGGGCGCCAGCGCCGGCTGGCGCGCGATGGCGCCGTACTGGGACAGGGCCTGGCCCAGCGGCTGGGCGGGAATGTCGAAATCGAGCAGCGGGCCGGCGCATGCACGGGCGCCGGCCGCCACGCCGGCACACATCGCCAGTGCCAACATCCAGGCCGCCCTGCCGCCGGAGGGACCGGGCCGGTTCAGCCGGCGCGCCATCGACCGGGCCCTGTACGGGGCCGCCCGGCATCGCCCGCCGCCCACCTGCCGCCGTGGTCCAGGACATTTATGGCACGAAGGGTCGGCGGAACGGGACGGGTGGAACGCGGCACGGAGCTGGCACCAAAACGGGAGTCCGTATGATGCCGCCGCGACGTGACTGTCAAGTTACACTGCGGTGACCGCACTTGACATCATCCGTCCCCGAGCACAGACTCTGCCTATAAAGTCCCCCGCTGCGGGGACGGCGGCGCCCGAACAACGACACATCGCGCCGCCGCGACCAACAAGAAAACCCCGCGCCGCCGGGCCCATCCTGCCGGCGCCTCACAGCAACTCGACCCAGCGAGGAGACAAGAACATGGGAACAACCGAGGCAAGCCGCTATCCGCTGCGCGCGTCGCGACGCGGCATCGACGGCTTGGGATTCGCGATTTTTGGCATACCGGTCCTGCTGGTGTGCCTGGGCCTGGCGGCCGTATTCCTGGAGCCCTTCTGGATGGCCGGCGTCACGATACTCTCGCTCTGGATCGCCGCCATCGCCTGTATCCTGATCGTGCAGAAGCTGCGCCGCGCCCGCTAGGGGCGGCGCTCCGATAGCGCCCTGCCCGCCGCCGGCGGCGGCCAGGGCGGCGGCCAGGGCTGCGCACCCCTGGCCGGTCCTGCGGACCGGCCGGTCTTTTTGCCGCGCCCGGCCGGCGCAGGCTCGCCTGGCCGCCCCACGCCCACGCCCACGCCCACGCCCACGCCCACGCCCACGCCCACGCCCACGCCCACGCCCACGCCCACGCCCGGCGCGCGGCGGAACGCGGATATACCCCCCGTTTTTCCCTCCTGTTCGGCGGATTCGCCAGGCTTTGCCGCGTTTAGCTTAGTGATATAACCACTAAGTAACAGCGGCTCATAAATGAAACAAAATATTCCAGTCACCGACCAGGAATTCGTGGTGGGAGACGAGCAATACCTGATTTCCAAGACGGACCTGAAAGGCCGGATCACTTATTGCAATCCCGCGTTCATCGAGATCAGCGGGTTCTCCCGCGAGGAGTTGCTCGGCAAGGCCCACAACATCGTGCGCCACCCCGACATGCCGCCCGAGGCGTTCCAGGACATGTGGGACACGCTCCAGGCGGGCAAGCCGTGGCTGGCCGTGGTCAAGAACCGCCACAAGCACGGGGGCTACTACTGGGTGCTGGCCAATGCGATGCCCGTCATGGAGAACGGCGTGGTCACGGGCTACGCCTCGGTGCGGGTCAAGGCCAGCACCGAGCAGATCCGCCAGGCCGAGGCCTTCTACACGCAAATCCGCGAAGGCCGCAGCGGCGGCTACGCCCTGCGGCAAGGCCGGCGCGTGCCGGTGGGCTGGCGCGCCGCCTTGCACGCGCTGGCCGCTCCCTTGCGCCGCGGCGTACAGGCCACCCTGCTGCGAATGGCCGTGGCCATGTGCGCGCTGGCGGCGATTCCGACCCACCTGGCCGCCAGCCAGCATCCGGCCTGGGCTTGGCCGCTGTGGGCCGGCCACGCGGGCGTGTGCGCCGCCTACCTGCTGGCCACGATGTGGCTGGCGCGGCGCATCACCGCCCCGCTGGCGGGCGCCGAGGAGCTGGCCCGCCAGATCGCCGCGGGCAACCTGGTCAACGACATCGATCCTGCCCAGGCCGGCGAAATGCGCAATCTTTATTTCTATTTGGACCTGATGCGCAAGAGCCTGATCGGCATTTCGTCCGAAGTGATCGGCAAGACCGCCGACCATGTGCGCAGCATCGCCCAGCTGCGCCAGGGCAGCGAGAGCCTGGCCGCGCGCACCGAGGCCCAGTCCGGCGCACTGCAGGAGACGGCCGCCAGCGTCGAGCAGCTGACGGCGACGGTGCTGCGCAACGCCGAAAGCGCGCAGGCCGCCACCGGCCTGGCGCGCGAGAGCCAGGCGCTGGCCAGCCAGGGCGGCCAGATCGTGGACGAGCTCAACGCCACCATGCAGGCCCTGGATGGCAGTTCGCGCAAGATTTCCGAGATCGTCACGCTGATAGAGGGCATTGCGTTCCAGACCAATATCCTGGCGCTCAACGCCGCCGTGGAGGCGGCGCGCGCGGGCGAGCAGGGCCGCGGCTTTGCCGTGGTGGCCGGCGAGGTGCGCAACCTGGCGCACAAGAGCTCGGCGGCGGCCAAGGAGATCAAGGCGCTGATCGACCAGTCGGTGCAGCGCATGTCGCTAGGTTCCGGGCAGGCCAGCCAGGCGGGCACGGCCATGCAGCGCATCATGGACGCCGTGCGGCGCGTCAACGATCTGGTGGAGGAAATTTCCCGGGCCAGCGCCGGGCAGTCGGGCGGGGTGCGCCAGATCAGCGGCGCGGTGGCCCGCATGGACGGCGTGGCGCAGCAGAACGTGGCGCTGGTGGGCGATCTGCACGAAGTGGCCCAGCACCTGGGCCACGAATCCCAGGCGCTGGTGCAGGCCATTGCCGTGTTTCGCACGCCCCAGGCCGGCAAGGCCCTGGCCGGCACGCGCTAGCTGCCCGGCGCACGCGGCCGGGACAAGGGCGCAAAAAAAGCAGGACGGCCATGCCGTCCTGCCTTCACCAGGATACCGCGGGCGCTTAGCGCGAGAGCTCGGTATCCAGGGTCACCTTCGAGCCGTCGATGGCCACGCCGGCGGCCAGGCCGGCATTGTTCAGCACGAAGCCGATCACCGGCTGGCGGGCGGTATTGCTGTCGATGCTGCCGTTGGCGCCGATGGTGGCGACCGCGACATGGGCATCCGCGCCGATGGTCCAGCCGTCGCTGTTGCGGAAACGCTGCAGCGCCTCGTCGGTCATGAACAGCAGTACCGTGGCGCGCGATTGCGCGCCCGCCTGAAAGCCGATCGAGCCGCCGGCCACGGTGTAGTAGGCCTGCGGCTTGCCGCCCACGCGCAGCACGCCCTTGCCGTACTCGCCGCCCACCACGAAGCTGGCGCCCAGCACCGACGGGAAGATCAGCACGCCCTTGGCATCCTGGACCAGCTGCTTGGAACGCGGCGCGGCCTGGTACAGGCGGGTCAGGGTCGCATCGGCGCCCGAGTCGATCTGGGCGCGCTGCTCGGCGGGCGTTGCCCGCGCGTCGGGAGAATTGGCGGTCGCACTGCAGCCGGCGGTCACCAGGCCCGCCACGGCCAGGGCTGCGGCAGCCAGGCCGCTGCGGCGAAAGAAAGGAAGATTGCGCAACATGAAGGTCTCCTTGGATAAATTCCGCCTTCCACTGTACGCCGCCAATCTGTCACCCGAGTGAGCAAAGTCTGACCAATTAGCAAGACTTGCAACGAAACCCCGCAACTGCCCGCAATGCCGCGCCCAATAATGGCCACACTGTAAACAAGCGTAGGCATCCCGCCCGAACACGCCGCCGCCTCCCGCAAGCACCCCGACCAACCCAGGGGCGCCGCGGATCCGGCTCCGCCGGTCCGCCAGCGCCGCCCCCCTGGGGGGGAGGCGCCCAGCGCCTGGAGGGGCTACTTCACCACCCAGAAATAGACGCGCCGCCCGTTCACGTCCAGGGTTTCGTCCGGTTCCCAGTCGCCCATGTCGAAGGCGTGCGAGACGATGCGCGTGCCCGGCTTGAGCGCCTGCAGCGTCGGCCGCAGCTTGAGATTGAGCGAGTTCAGCAGGTACAGCGAGATGACCGTGGCCTCGGACAGGTCCTGCTCGAACAGGTCGCCCTGGATGAACTTGACCTTGTCGGTCACCTTGTTCTCCTGGGCATTGGCATTGGCCTCGGCGATGCGCTGCGGGTCGATGTCGATGCCCACGGCGCGGGCGCCATAGTCGCGCGCGGCGGTCACCGGAATGATGCCGTTGCCCGAGCCCAGGTCGTAGAGCACGTCGTCGGGCCCGACCTTGGCCACCTTGAGCATGGCATCGACCACTTCCTGGGGCGTGGGCACGAAGATGACGTCGGGCGTGCGCGCTTGCGGGGCGTTTTGCGCCAGGGCGCTGCCGGCCACGAAGAACGATGCGGCGATGAAACCATAAATCGTGTGTAGGGGCTTGATCACGACAGACTCCTTGCTTGACGAAAAAACGAAACGGCTTACCCGCGCAAGGCGCGGGAGCGCCGGAAACACAGCAGGACGGCGCCCAGCGCCAGCACCGCGATGCCCACCAGCGAGCCGACGCCGGTATACATCACGCTGGAATACAGCAGGTACAGGCATACCGCGATGAAAACCAGCGGCGTGACCGGATAGAACGGCACGCTGAAGGGCCGGGGCCGATCGGGAAAACGCCGGCGCAGCACGAACAGGGAAATGCCCGTCAGCGTAAAGAAGAACCAGAACACCGGCGCGGTGTAGTCCACCATGGTCGAAAAGCCGCTGCGGGTGACCGCGCCCAGGCCCACCAGGCCCAGCGAGATGGCGCCCACGGTGAGCAGCGCGTTGGTAGGTCCGTCGTGGCGCGCGTTCCAGCGTCCCAGCAGGCCGAACATGGGCTCGTCCCGCCCGAAGGCGTAGATGGTGCGCGAGCCCAGCAGGATGGTGGCGTTGGCCGATGTCAGCGCCGCGATGGCGATCAGCGCGCTGATGACCTGGGCGCCGCGCTCGCCCATGAGCACGCGCAGCATGTCGGCCGCCACGGCGTCGCTCGCGCCCATGGCTTGCAGGCCCAGCACGCGCACGAAGGCCAGGTTCACCAGCAGGTAGGCCAGCGTGATGATGGCCAGGCTCCAGAACAGCGCGCGCGGCAGGTTGCGCTTGGGGCCGACCACCTCGGCCGAGACGTAGGCCGCCTCGTTCCAGCCGCCGTAGGTCAGCATCACGAACACCAGCACCAGCCCCCACTGCGTGGCCTGGCGCGTTTCGGGCGAGGCGGCGGCGGCAGCGGCGGCCTGCGGGTCGGGCGTCATGAACAGGCCCGCGCCGATGATGAACAGCACGCCGCCCACTTCCAGCAGGGTCAGCAGGTTCTGCGTCCATTTGCCCGAGCGCAGCCCGACCAGGTTGACCAGGGTCAGCACAAGGACCATGGCCGCTGCATACCAGGCCGAGGAGAACTCGCCCAGGCTGTATATCTGCGTGGCGTAGTCGCCGAAGACAAAACCCAGCAAGGCGATGGAGCCCGTGGGGATGACGGTCAGGCGGGCCCAGGCGAACAGGAACGAGAGCTTCTCGCCATAGGCCAGGCGCAGGAAATGGTAGTCGCCTCCGGCGTTGGGATGGGAGGTTGCCAGTTCGGCGTAGCACAGGGCCCCGGCCACCGAGATGATGCCGCCCAGCAGCCAGGCCAGCAGCATCGCCTCGACCGAGTGGGAAAAGCCCGCAACCAGCGCCGGTGCGCTGAAGATGCCCGCGCCGATGACGATGCCGATGACCAGGGCCATGACATCGACGGTATTGAGCAGGCGGCGGGGATGGGGATCGGCCTGCGGCGCAGCGGCCTCGGCCTGCGGGGGGGACGGGGAACGACGGTCTGGCGCGGACTCGCTCATCAAGTATCCGTAGGAAGAAGTTTGCGGGAGGCCGTCTTCTGAAAAGCGACCAAGCAGGAAGTTCCGCGATGCTGACGATGAACTTAAATTTGTTCTGCGAAACTTGCAAGCGGCAGCATGCTAGCGCCGTCCTCGCCCGCGCGGCCGCCCGCGGCGCCGCGCCAGCCAGGGCTCGAGCAGGTAGGCCAGGAACAGCAGGACCAGCGCGAGCGCCAGCACGGCCAGCAGCCACGGCGCGCCCTCGGGCCCCAGCCGCACGCCCACCCACCACAGCAGCAGGGCCACGCCCAGCCACAGCAGCAGCCTGCCCAGCAGCGAGGTGACCAGGCGCCAGCGCAGCGCCACGAAGACGGCCAGCGCGGCGGCGGCGACCAGCCAGGTCATGGCGCCTGCTGCCCGGACGCGGGCGGCACGGTCTTGGGGCGGCGCAGGCGCCGGCAAGCAGGGAGAGGACGGATCGCAGCCATGCCCCGACCTTAGCAGATGCTGCGCCTGTCCAGGATGACCGCGATGCGCTAGGATGCCGGCATGAATGCCTCTTCCTGTCCGCCCCGCCCGCAACGGCCCTGGGGCTACGAACGCCCGGACTGCCGTGGCGCGAACGCGCTGGGCCTGTTCATCGACGACCTGCACCGCGTGCTGGACGAGCACACGGCCGGCCGCGAGGCCTCGCCGCTGGCCGTCATGGCCGCCCAGCAAGGGGTGGACCGGCTGCTGGCCCACTACGTGCGCAAGGGCGCGCAGCCCTCGGCGTTCAACGGCCAGAGCGTCACCCTCAGGCACGCCATGGACAAGCAGGGCGTGCATCATGTCGTCCCGATCTTCTCTCCCGTCCTGAAGGGCGCCTTGACCGCCCTGCTGCCCAGCCGATAACGCCATGCCCGCCGCCGTCCGCATCTGGGATCTGCCCACCCGCCTGTTCCATTGGCTGCTGGCCGCCTGCGTGACCGGCGCGCTGGTCACCGTCAAGCTGGGCGGCATGTACATGGACTGGCATGTGCGCTTTGGACTGGCCACCTTCGGATTGATCCTGTTCCGGCTGCTATGGGGCCTGTTCGGCCCGCGCTATGCCCGCTTCGCGCAATTCGTGCGCGGGCCCGGCGCGTGGTGGCGCTATCTGCGCGGCCAGGCCCCCGAAGGCCAGGCCGGCCACAATCCCCTGGGCGCGCTGTCGGTGGTGGCCATGCTGGCGCTGTTCGGCCTGCAGGCCGGCACGGGCCTGTTCGCCAACGACGACATCCTGACGCAAGGGCCGCTGGCCCACCGGATCAGCGGCGAGCTGTCCAGCCGACTGACGGGCCTGCACATGCAGGCCGAGTGGCTGCTTTACGCCCTGGTCGCGCTGCACCTGGCGGCCGTGGCCTGGTATGCCCTGGTGCGCCGCAAGCGGCTGGTCGGCCCGATGATCCACGGCGATGCGCCGGCCGCCGAGCTGGCGCCCGGCACGCCGGCGGCCGAGGACGGCCTGGCGGTGCGGCTGCGCGCGCTGGCGCTGGCCGCGGCCGTGGCGGCGCTGCTGGCATGGATCGATGCGCAGCAGGCCGGCGCGGCAGGCATGTACTACTAGCGCCGCTGCCTGTAGGAGTCGTGGCAGGCCTTGCAGCTGGCGCCCACGTCGCCGAAGGCGGCGCGCACGTTGACCAGCTCGCCGGTCGCGGCCGCCTGCGCCAGCTTGTCCACGCTCTGGACGAAACGCTGCTGGGCCTTGAGGAAACCCTGCTCGTCGCTCCAGACCTCGGCGCGCGCCCCGCCGCCCTCGGTGCCCGGGCCGAAAGCCCCCCACGGCAAGGCGGCCAGCGTCTGCAGAAGCTGCACGTTGGCCTTGATCTGCTCGGCATCGTAGGGCGCCTGGCCCTTGGCCACCGGCCCCATGCGGCCGAAATGGGCAGAGATCAGCGTGAACGCCGACTGGCGGTACTTGATCGCATCGTCGGGCTTGGCGAACTGGGCGGCGGCGGGAAAATGAAACAGCGCGGCGGCCGAGGCACAGGCAGCGGCCAGCGCGAGCAAGGGTTTTTTCATCGCAAGGCTCCGGATAGACGAGCCGCGCCGGCCGGCATGCCGCCGCGGCTCCCGGGCACTATACCTGCAAGGACTTGGCCAGGGAAACCGCCAGGCCGACATAGCTGCGCGGCGTCATGGCCAGCAGGCGCGCCTTGGGCTCGGCCGGCAGGTCCAGGCCGGCGACGAACTCGCGCAGGGCCTGCTCGGTGATGCCCTTGCCGCGCGTGAGCGCCTTGAGCTGCTCGTAGGGTTGCGGCAGGCCATAGCGGCGCATGACCGTCTGCACGGGTTCGGCCAGCACTTCCCAGCAGGCGTCGATGTCGGCATCGACGGCCGGCGCGTTCAGTTCCAGCTTGTTCAGCCCGCGCAGGCAGGCGTCGTAGGCCACCAGGCAATAGCCCAGCGCCACGCCCAGGTTGCGCAGCACGGTCGAGTCGGTCAGGTCGCGCTGCCAGCGCGAGACCGGCAGCTTCTCGGACAGGTGGCGCAAGGTGGCGTTGGCCAGGCCGATGTTGCCTTCGGAGTTCTCGAAGTCGATGGGGTTGACCTTGTGCGGCATGGTCGAGGAGCCGACCTCGCCTTCCTTCAGGCGCTGCTTGAAGTAGCCCAGGGCGATGTAGCCCCATACGTCGCGGTCCAGGTCCAGCACGATGACGTTGGCGCGCGCGATGGCATCGAACAAGGCCGCCATCCAGTCGTGCGGCTCGATCTGGATGGTGTGCGCGTTCTGGGTCAGGCCCAGGCCGCGCAGCACGCCGGCGCTGAAAGCCGGCCAATCGATCTCGGGATAGGCCGCCAGGTGCGCGTTGTAGTTGCCCGTGGCGCCGTTGAGCTTGGCCAGCGGCTCGACCTTTTCGATGGCGTCGATGGCGCGGCCCAGGCGCGCCGCCACGTTGGCGAACTCCTTGCCGACGGTGGTGGGGCTGGCCGGCTGGCCGTGGGTGCGCGAGAGCATGGGCTGGCCGGCATAGGCCTGCGCCATCTCGGCCAGCTTGGCGTGCAGCTCGCGCAGGCGCGGCACGACGGCCCGCTCGCGCGCGCGGCTGAGCATCAGCGCATGCGAGGTGTTGTTGATGTCTTCGGAGGTGCAGGCGAAATGGATGAACTCGGCCGCGCGCTCGAGCTCGGGATCGCCCGCCACGCGCTCTTTCAGCCAGTATTCGACCGCCTTGACGTCATGGTTGGTGACCCGCTCGATCTCCTTGATGCGCGCGGCGTCGGCCTCGGAGAAATCGTCCACCAGCGCGCGCAGCCGCTGGCGCGCGGCCGGGGAGAACGGCGCCAGCTCGGGCAGGCCCGCCTCGGACAGGCCCACCAGCCAGGCGACCTCGACCTCGACGCGGTGCGCCATGAAGCCCGCCTCGGACAGCAGGCCGCGCAGGCTGTCGCCGCGCGAGGCATAGCGCCCGTCCAGCGGGGACAAGGCATTCAGGGAGCTGAGCTGGGAGGCGATCTGCATGATTGATGTGAAAACGCGACAAAAATCGAATCAGCGATTTTATCACCCGGCCGTGGCCGGGCCCCGGGCCCATAAAGCGGCGCGCCAAGATAAACTCAGGGATCGAACTGCCGCAAGCCCCGGGCTTGCGCGGCACTGCGCCCGCCTCGCGGCGCCGGCTTTCTTGCTTCCCTTACACATGAAACTCATAGGCTCTCTGACCAGTCCCTACGTGCGGAAGGTCCGCATCGTGATGGCAGAAAAAAAACTGGATTACCGCCTCGAGCTCGAGAACGTCTGGGCCCCCGACTCCACCATCCAGGCCACCAACCCGCTGGGCAAGGTGCCCTGCCTGGTCATGGAAGACAACGGCGCCCTGTTCGACTCGCGCGTCATCGTCGAATACCTGGACACGCTCTCGCCGGTCAGCCGGCTGATTCCGCAAACCGGCCGCGAACGCGCGGCGGTCAAGTGCTGGGAAGCCATCGCCGACGGCGTGCTCGATGCCTGCGTGCTCAGTTTCAAGGAAAGCCAGCGCCCCGAATCGCAGCGCAGCCAGGAATGGATCGACCGCCAGCAGGGCAAGGTCACCGCCGCGCTGGCGGCCATGGACAAGAGCCTGGGCGATCACGCGTTCTGCATGGGCGTGAACTACAGCCTGGCCGACATCGCCGTCGGCTGCGCGCTGGGCTACCTGGACCTGCGCTTCGCGCAGATCGACTGGCGCGCCGGCCACGCCAACCTGGCGCGCCTGTACGCCAAGCTGTCCGCCCGCCAGTCCTTCATCGACACCGCCCCGCCCGTGGCCTGACCACGAACCTGACGAGATAGCCCTACGCCAGCCTCGACCCCATCGGGGCGCCGCGGAGCCGGCTGCGCCGGTCCGCCAGCGCGCCCCCCTGGGGGGAGGCGCGCAGCGCCTCGGGGGGGGCCCTCCTACACCCCTGCGGCGAAGGCCACGCCGGCCTTGTACAGCATGTAGGCCGCCAGGGCGAACAGCAGGAAAGCGAACACCTTCTTGAGCGTGCCGACCGGCAGCTGGTGCGCCACCTTCGCGCCCAGCGGCGCGGTCAGCACGCTGACCACCACCAGCGCGGCCAGGGCCGGCAGGTAGATGTAGCCCAGCATGCCGGGCTGGCCGGACGTTTCGTTCAGGCCCGCGAAGATGTAGCCGACGCTGTTGGCCAGCGCGATCGGAAAACCCAGCGCCGCCGATGTCGCCACCGCGTTGTGCAGCGCCACGTTGCACCAGACCATGAAAGGCACGGACAGGAAGCCGCCGCCCGCGCCCACCAGCCCCGAGATGAAGCCGATGCCGGCGCCAGCCGCCGAGCTGCCCGCCACGCCGGGCATCTGGCGCGCGGCCGCCGGCTTGCGGTTGCGCAGCATGTTCATGGCCGAATAGCCCACGAACAGCGCGAAGGCCAGCGACAGCCAGGCGGTGTTCAGCGCCGCGAAGACCGCGCCTCCCGAGACCAGGCCGCCGATGATGATGCCCGGGGCCATCATGGCCACGATCTTCCAGCGCACGGCGCCCTTGCGGTGGTGCGCCCAGACGCTGGAGACGGAGGTGAACAGGATGGAGGTCATGGAGGTGGCGATGGCCGCGTGCACCACCAGGTCCAGCGGCATCTTCTGCCAGGTGAACAACATGGTCAGGAAAGGCACCATCAGCATGCCCCCCCCTATGCCCAGCAGCCCGGCGGCAAAACCGACGGCCGCGCCCAGTATCAACAGGCAGACGATAAAGACTGGATCCACGACGAAATTCCTTTAGAGAGATTTGAAAAGACAGGGATAGGAAAACTGGCGCGCGCGCCGCGGCAAGGCTGCCGGGCCCGGCCCGGCGGCGCGGGCGGCGGCGGGATCAGACGATGATGCCTCCGCCCAGGCAGACTTCGCCGTCGTAGAGCACGGCCGACTGCCCGGGGGTCACGGCCCATTGGTCGTGGTCGAAATCCAGCGCGAAACGCTCGCCGGCGCCAGGGGCCAGGCGGCAGGCCGCGTCGGCCTGGCGGTAGCGCGTCTTGGCGGCATAGGCGGCCGGCGCCGGGGGCTCGCCGGCGATCCAGCTGGCGTCCTGCGCCTGCAGCGTGCGCGACAGCAGCCAAGGATGGTCATGGCCCTGCACCACGTACAGGGTGTTGGCGGCCAGGTCCTTGCGCGCCGCGTACCAGGCGTCGGCCGTGCCGTCCTCGCGCTGGCTGCCGCGCACGCCGCCGATGCCCAGGCCCTTGCGCTGGCCCAGCGTATGGAAGGCCAGCCCGTGATGCTGGCCCAGCACCTTGCCTTCGGGCGTGCGGATCGGGCCCGGCTGCGTGGGCAGGTAGCGGTTCAGGAACTCGCGAAACGGCCGCTCGCCGATGAAGCAGATGCCGGTGGAATCCTTCTTGGCGGCGTTGGGCAGGCCGATTTCGCCGGCGATGCGCCGCACCTCGGTCTTGGGCAGCTCGCCCAGCGGAAACAGCGTGCGCGCCAGCTGCGCCTGGTTCAGGCGGTGCAGGAAATAGCTTTGGTCCTTGCTGGCATCGAGCGCCTTGAGCAGCTGGGTGCGCGGGCCGGCCGGCGTGTCCACCCGCCTGACGCGCGCATAGTGGCCCGTGGCGATCAGGTCCGCGCCCAGCCCCATGGCATGGTCCAGGAAGGCCTTGAACTTGATCTCGGCATTGCACAGCACGTCGGGATTGGGCGTGCGGCCGGCCGAATACTCGCGCAGGAACTCGGCGAACACGCGGTCCTTGTACTCGGCGGCGAAGTTGACCGCCTCGATGTCCACCCCGACCAGGTCGGCCACGCTGGCCGCATCCAGCCAATCCTGGCGGCTGGAGCAATATTCGGAGTCGTCGTCGTCTTCCCAGTTCTTCATGAACAGGCCGACCACTTCGTAGCCCTGCTGCTTGAGCAGCCACGCCGTCACCGAGGAATCGACGCCGCCCGACATGCCCACGACGACGCGGGCCTTTTTGCGTAGGGGCATTTTTTGCCGCCCTGCTTCCGGAAATGCTTGCATAGTGCGGCTATTTTAGGCGGGATCGCCGGCCGGGGCCGCGCGCTCGTGCGCGACGGCCTCGAGCAGCCAGGCGCGAAACGCCTCCAGGGCGGGCAATCCGGCCTTGTATTCGGGATAGCAAAGGTAATAGCCGCGGCTGGACAGGATGGGCAGGCGCAAGGCGGTGGCCAGCTTGCCGTCGCGCATTTCCTCCTCGACCAGGCACGAGGGGATGAGGGCGATGCCAAGACCGGCGATCGCCGCGTGCGTCAGCAGGGAATACTGGTCGAAGCAGGCGCCCTCGCGGCTGCGCGGCGTATCGATGCCGGCTTCGCGGAACCACTCCGGCCAGGCCTGCAAGGCGCTGGTGTGGTGCAGCAGGGGATGGCGCAGCAGGTCCTGCGGGCGGGCGCACTGCTCGGCCAGGCGCGGATGGCAGACCGGCAGCACTTCGCGCCCGACGATGTAGTCCGAGAAGCTGCCCGGCCAGTCGCCGCTGCCGAAACGTATGGCGGCATCGAGCTCCGGCCAGGAAAAATCGTAGCCCTGCTGATGCGGCAGGAATTCGACGTGTATGTCCGGGCGCCGCTGCTTGAAGGCCGGCAGCCGCGGGATCAGCCAGCGCGCGCCGAAGGTGGGCATGGCCGTCAGGTGCAGCGTGCCGCCCAGCTCCTGCCTGGCGATCAGCGCCAGCGAGGCCGCCTCGATCTGGCGCAGGCCCGGGCCGATCTTGTTCAGATAGCCCCGCCCGGCATCGGTCAGCGTCAACCCGTGCCGGCCGCGCACGAAAAGGCTGACGCCCAGGAATGTCTCCAGGCTCTTGATCTGCTTGCTGACCGCGCCCTGGGTTACGCACAGCTGTTCGGCCGCGCGGGTGAAGCTGCCATGCCTGGCCGTCGCCTCGAAGGCCAGCAGGTCGGTGGTGGAAGGACAGAAACGACGCATCTCGCCGCACAGGGATAGGGGAAAACCCCGACTATAGCATTACCAAATGGAATACCTGATTGAGCATCTTTCGTTTGCACGATGGCCCGGTCCCGGCCAAGAATGGCGGCATGGACCATCCGGTCCGCTTTCCAGTCACCTCAAAAGGGGAAACCAATGCAATCCCGTCAATGGCTTCTGAAACTATGCGTGGCCGGCAGCGCCGCGCTCGCTTGTGTGGCCGGCGCCCAGGCCGCCGAGTATCCCACCCGCCCGATCACCATGATCGTGCCCTTCCCCGCCGGCGGCACCACTGACGTGCTGGGCCGCCTGGTGGCCGAACGCCTGGGCGCCGAGCTCAAGCAGACCATCGTGGTCGAGAACCGCGGCGGCGCCGGCGGCTCGATCGGCAGCGCGGCCATCGCCAACGCCAAGCCCGACGGCTACACCATCGGCGTGGCCACGGTCAGCACCCACGGCATCAACCCGGCCGTCTACAAGAACCTGCCCTTCGACGCCCAGAAGGACTTCACCCCCATCACCGCCCTGGCCGCCGTGCCCAACATCATGGCGATCCATCCCAAGGTGCCGGCGCAGAACATGGCCGAGTTCATCGAACTGGCCAAGAAGGAACCCGGCAAGCTGAGCTATGCCTCGGCCGGCAACGGCTCGGTCTCGCACATGATGGGCGAGCTGTTCAAGATGGCCTCGGAAACCGACCTGCTGCACGTGCCCTACCGCGGCGTGGGCCCGGCCCTGAACGACACGCTGGCCGGCCAGGTGGACGTGCTGTTCGACAACCTGCCTTCCACCCTGCCCCATGCCCAGAGCGGCAAGCTGCGCGCCCTGGCGGTGGCCGCCCCGGAACGCACGCCCACCCTGCCCGACGTGCCCACCTTCGCCGAGGTCGGCCTGCAGGCCGTCAACGATCCTTCCTGGTTCGGCCTGGTGGCCCCGGCGGGCCTGCCCGCGCCGGTGCTCGAGGCCTTGTCCAAGGCCACCATCGCGGCCCTGGCCAGCCCCGAGCTGAAGGAGCGCCTGGCCTCGCTGGGCGCCACGCCCGTGGGCAACACCCCGGAAGAGTTCGCCGCGCAGATCAAGGAAACGATCGAGCGCAACGCGCGCATCGCCCAGGAAGCCAACGTCAAGATCGACTAAGCCGCCTGGCCCGGCGCCATGCCGGGCGCCGCCGCCCTCCCGGGGCGCGCGGCGCGGCCCATTCCCAACCGGCGCGCCGCGCGCGCCGGCGCTCCACCCCCGCCGTATCACCCCCTTATGCGATCCCATACCCAACCCCTGTCATACCGGCTCATCGTTCCCAACGGCTATCCCGAATCGCCCGATGCGCTGCCGCTGGTCCTGGACTCCCCGCACAGCGGCACCGACTATCCGCCCGACTTCGCGCCGGCGGTGGCCCACGGCGTGCTGCGCACGGCCGAAGACACCTGGGTGGCGGACTTGTGGGACGGCGCGCTGGAACAGGGCGTGCCCATGCTGGCCGCCCGCTTTCCCCGCAGCTATATCGACGCGAACCGCGCCTGCGAGGAGATCGACCCGCAGCTGCTGGACCAGCCCTGGCCCACGCCCCTGCCCGACAGCGCCAAGGTGCGCCTGGGCAAGGGCCTGATCTGGCGCATGCTCGATGACGGCACGCCGCTTTACGACCGCAAGCTGTCCCACGAGGAAGTGCATCACCGCATCCAGGCCTGCTGGCAGCCCTACCATCGCGCGCTGGACGAGCTGCTGTCGGCCGCCCAGGCGCGCTTCGGCAAGGTCTGGCACATCAACTGCCACTCCATGCCCAGCGTGGCCGGCGCCTACGCCACCGACAAGCCCGGCCTGGTGCATCCCGATTTCGTGCTGGGCGACCGGGACGGCAGCACCAGCGATCCGGCCTTTCGCGAAATGGTGGCCCAATGGCTGCGCGCACGCGGCTACGAGGTCGGCGTGAACGACCCGTACAAGGGCGTGGAGATCGTGCGCCGGGCCGGCAATCCGGCCGCGGGCCGCCACAGCCTGCAGCTGGAGATCAACCGCAAGCTGTACATGGACGAGACCACGCTGCGTCCGAACGAAGGCTACGCCAGGCTGCGCGAGGACCTGCGCCTGCTGGTGGCCGCCATCGGCCAATGGACGCGGGAACAGCTTTGAACCGGCCCGGCGAGCAAGCGACGAGCGATGCGCCGCCCTTGGCCATCGATGCCGGGCGGCTATGGCAGCGCGTGCAGGCGCTGGCCCGCTACACCGAGCCGCAGCGCCCCTGGACGCGCCGGGCCTTCGGCGAGCTGCATGCCCGCTCGCGCCAGTGGCTGCGCGAGCAGATGGTCCAGGCCGGGCTGTCCGTGACCCTGGATGCGGCCGGCAACCTGATCGGCCGGCGCGCCGGGCGCCAGCCGGCGCTGCCGCCGCTGATGACCGGCTCGCACTGCGATACCGTGGTCGAGGGCGGGCGCTTTGACGGCATCATCGGCGTGCTGGCCGGCATCGAGATCGCCCATGCCTTGAACGAACAGGGCCGCCAGCTCGAGCACCCGCTGGAAGTCGTGGATTTCCTGTCCGAGGAGCCCAGCGACTACGGCATTTCCTGCGTCGGCAGCCGCGGCATGGCCGGCGTGCTCACGCCCGACATGCTTGCCTGCGCGCGGCCCGACGGCGAGACCCTGGCCCAAGGCCTGGCGCGCTGCGGCGGGGACCCCTCGCAGCTGCCGGCCGCCGCGCGCGCGCCCGGCAGCATCGCCGCGTTCGTGGAACTGCACATCGAGCAAGGCCCCGTGCTGGAGCAGCGCGGCATCCCCATCGGCGTGGTCAGCCATATCGTCGGCATCCGCCGCGTGGCGCTGGCGGTCCAGGGCCGGCCCGATCACGCCGGCACCACCCCCATGACGCTGCGCCGCGACGCCCTGGTGGCCGCCGCCCGCATCATCGACGGGACCTATACGCTGGCCGGCGAGCTCAGCGGCCAGCCCCACTACGTGGTGGCCACCGTCGGGCGCATCGAGGCCGCGCCCAACGTGCCCAACGCGGTGCCCGGGCACGTCGAACTGGTGCTGGAGATACGCAGCGACGACGACGGCGTGCTGGAGACCTTCCCCGACCGGCTGCTGCAGCGCGTGCAGGCGGGCGTGGCCGCCACCGGCAGCACCGTCTCGCGGCGCGAACTCAGCCGCTCCTCGCCCACCGCCTGCGATGCCCGCGTGATGCGGGCCGTGCAGGCCGGCGCGCAGAAGCTGGGCTACGAACACCTGGTCCTGCCCAGCGGCGCGGGCCACGACGCCGCCTACCTGGCCCGGCTGGGGCCGGCGGGCATGGTGTTCGTTCCCTGCCTGCAAGGCCGCAGCCATTGCCCCGAAGAAAGCATCACGCCGGCCCAGCTGCACGACGGCACCCGCGTGCTTGCGCAAGCGCTGCTCGAACTGGATGCGGCCGGCCGCTGAGCCGGCCCCCTCTTACGCCCTGCTCCCCGTCTTGGTATAACTGGGCACCGCCGCCCAGATCAGAACAAGCCACACCGCGGCACCCAGACAGTGAGGAGACCCCATGCGCATAGGCATCCCGCGCGAATCCCGGGAGGGGGAGACGCGCGTCGCGATCGTTCCCGATACCGTCCGCAAGTACCTGGCCGCCGGCCATGAAGTCCGGATACAGGCCGGCGCCGGAGAGGCCGCCCGCTATCCCGACCAGGACTACGCGCAGGCGGGCGCGGCCATCGTCCCGGCCGGGGACGCCTGGCAGGCCGACCTGGTCCTGAAGGTGCGCGCCCCGCAGGCCGACGAACTCGCGCGGCTGGGGCCGGGCACGGTACTGGCGGGCATGCTCGATCCCTACGACACGGCCGCGCTGGCATCGCTGGCGGCCACCGGGGCCACCTGCTTCGCGCTGGAGCGGGCGCCGCGCATCACCCGCGCGCAAAGCCTGGACGTGCTGTCCTCGCAGGCCAGCCTGGCGGGCTACAAGGCCGTGCTGCTGGCGGCCAGCCACTACGGACGCATCCTGCCGATGATGATGACCGCGGCCGGCACGCTCAAGGCCGCGCGCGTGGTGGTCCTGGGCGCGGGCGTGGCCGGGCTGCAGGCGATCGCCACGGCCAGGCGGCTGGGCGCGGTGGTCGAGGCCTCGGACGTGCGCCCGGCGGCCCGCGAACAGATCGAGTCGCTGGGCGCGCGCTTCATCGACGTGCCCTTCGAGACCGACGAGGAGCGCGAGATCGCCCAGGGCGCCGGCGGCTACGCGCGGCCCATGCCGCCCGCCTGGATGGCGCGCCAGGCCGCGCGCGTGGCCGAGCGCTGCGCCCAGGCCGACATCGTCATCACCACCGCATTGATTCCCGGCCGGCCGGCGCCGGTGCTGGTGACCGAAGAGACGGTGCGAGCCATGCGGCCCGGCTCGGTGATCGTGGACCTGGCCGCCGAGCGCGGCGGCAACTGCGCCTTGTCCGAGCCGGGCCGCATCGCCGAGAAGCACGGGGTGGTCCTGGTGGGGCTGACCAACCTGCCCGCGCTGCTGGCCACCGACGCCTCGGCGCTCTACGCCCGGAACCTGCTGGAGTTCACCGGCCTGGTCACCGACAAGCAAGGCGCGCTGGCCATCCGGCGCGAAGACGAAATCGTCGCGGCCTGCCTGGTCTGCGAAAACAGCAGCATCGTGCACAAGGGCTGAACCATGGACGCCATCGATCCCACCCTCATCAACCTCATCATCTTCGTGCTGGCCATCTACGTGGGCTACCACGTGGTCTGGAACGTCACGCCGGCCCTGCACACGCCGCTGATGGCCGTGACCAACGCGATCTCGGCCATCGTCATCGTCGGGGCCATGCTGGCCGCGGCCCTGACCGATACCCCGCTGGCGCGCGGCATGGGCGTGCTTGCCGTGGCGCTGGCCGCCGTCAACGTGTTCGGCGGCTTCCTGGTCACCCGCCGCATGCTGGAGATGTTCCGCAAGAAGCCGCGCCCGCCGGCAGGCGGCCAGCCGGCCGGCAAGCAGGAGGCGCAACGATGATCTCGCTGAACCTGGTCACGCTGCTGTACCTGCTCGCCTCGGTGTGCTTCATCCAGGCGCTCAAGGGCCTGTCGCATCCCTCGACCTCGCGGCGGGGCAATGCCTTCGGCATGGCCGGCATGGCCATTGCCGTGCTCACCACGGGCGCGCTGATCGTGGCGCTGTCCGCCCCTGCGCCGGGCGGGACCGGCGGCGCCACGGGCCTGCAGGCGGCCGCGCCGGGCCTGGGCTGGGTGCTGCTGGGCCTGCTGGCCGGCGGCTCGGCCGGCGCGGTGATGGCCCGGCGCGTCGAGATGACCAAGATGCCCGAGCTGGTCGCCTTCATGCACAGCATGATCGGGCTGGCGGCGGTGGCCATCGCCGTGGCGGTGGTGGCCGAGCCGCATGCCTTCGGCATCGCCGCGCCCGGCCAGCCCATTCCGGCCGGCAACCGGCTGGAGCTTTTCATCGGCACCTTCGTGGGCGCGATCACTTTTTCGGGCTCGGTCATCGCCTTCGGCAAGCTCTCGGGCAAGTACCGCTTCCGGCTGTTCCAGGGCGCGCCGGTGGTCTTCGGCGGCCAGCACCTGCTGAACCTGCTGCTGGCCCTGGCCATGCTGGGCTGCGGGCTGTGGTTCATGGCCACCCAGGCCTGGCTGCCCTTCATCGTCATGACCGCGCTGGCCTTCGTGCTGGGCGTGCTGATCATCATCCCCATCGGCGGCGCGGACATGCCGGTCGTGGTGTCGATGCTCAACAGCTATTCGGGCTGGGCGGCCGCGGGCATCGGCTTCTCGCTGAACAATCCCATGCTGATCATCGCCGGCTCGCTGGTGGGCTCCTCCGGCGCGATCCTGTCCTACATCATGTGCAAGGCCATGAACCGGTCCTTCTTCAACGTGATACTGGGCGGCTTTGGCGGCAGCGCCGCGCCGGCCGCCGACGCAGCCGGCCAGGCCGCGCGCAGCGTCAAGCCGGGCAGCCCCGAGGACGCGGCCTTCCTGATGGGCCAAGCCCAGACCGTGGTGATCGTGCCGGGATACGGCCTGGCGGTGGCGCGCGCGCAGCACGCCCTCAAGGAGCTGGCCGAGAAGCTGGCGGACAAGGGCGTGACGGTGAAGTACGCCATCCACCCGGTGGCCGGACGCATGCCCGGTCATATGAACGTGCTGCTGGCCGAGGCCGAGGTGCCCTACGACCAGGTCTTCGAAATGGAGGACATCAACGGCGAATTCGGCCAGACCGACGTGGTGCTGGTGCTGGGCGCCAACGACGTGGTCAACCCGGCGGCCAAGAACGACCCGTCCTCGCCCATCGCCGGCATGCCCATCCTGGAAGCCTACAAGGCGGGCACCGTCATCGTGAACAAGCGTTCGATGGCCGCCGGCTATGCCGGCCTGGACAACGAGCTGTTCTACATGGACAAGACCATGATGGTTTTTGGCGACGCCAAGAAGGTGCTCGAGGAGATGGCCAAGGCGGTGGAGTAGGCGCGGCCAGGGCCGCCGTCCGCAGCGGGGGCGGCCCGACCGGCCGGGCCTGTCAGGCCCCGGCGCGCACCTGTCCGGGCGCCAGGCCGTAGCGGCGGCGAAAGGCGGTGGCGAAATTGGCCGGGCTGCTGTAGCCCGCATCCCAGGCGGCTTGCGTCACGCTCAGCCCGCCGCGCTCGAGCGCGGCGCGCGCCCGCTCGAGCCGCGCATCGCGCAGGTAATCCACCACCGTGCGGCCCCAGGCGGCGCGAAAGTGCCGCTGCAGCGTGTTCACGCTCATGCAGGCGTGCATGGCGATCTCGGCCAGGCCCAGGCCATCGGCCTGGCCGCTGTCGAGCCAGTCGCGCAGCTGCGCCATGCGCTGCAGGTCGCGCGGGCGCAGGCGCGCCGACGCCTCGGGCGCAGGGGCCTGGGAACGGTCCCAGCAGCCAAAGGCCTCGGACAGCAAGCCCAGCACGCGCGACTCCACATAAAGATTCCACAGGGCCGGCACCACCGGCGCGGGCACGAGCAGCTGCTCGGCCAGCGCCAGCGCCTGCGCCGACAGCGGCCAGGTCTTGACCGCCAGGTGCGTGTGCGCATGGGCGCGTATGGCCTGCCCGCGCGCATCCAGGGGCAGCCAGGCGTCCAGCCAGGTGTAGGGCACGGAGATGGAGACGGTGCGCTCGACGGCGCCGCGCATGCCGCGGCGATAGAAGCGCTCGGGTCGCGCCACCGACACCATGGCGCCCAGGACCGGCTCGCCGGGGCGCGCCCCCGGCCCCAGATGCAGCGACAGGTTGCCAAAGCCCACCTGGGCGCGCCCGCCCACCACCAGCGCGATGCGCAGGCCCTCCTTGAGCACGGCATGGACCTCAGAGCCCTGGAGTTCGCGCGCGTCCACGCGGTGCACGGTCAGGCCGCTGGGCAGCGTGAGGGTGTCGAAGACGCCCTGCAGCACCGGCTGCTCGCGCCGGGGCACCGACAGGCGGTAGTCGGTGGCCGCGTGCGGCGAGAGCGCGTGCAGCCGGTCGGCGGGCACGCGGGCATGACGGGCGGGCAAGGCGGAATCTGGGCACATGGCTGGCAGGCAGGTTGGCGATTGCACAAAAGGTTTCGGTGCCGGGGCAAAACCGCGCCGGGGCGGATGCCTTGACAATACCGGAACCGCAGTTAATGCAAATCGTTATCAATTAAATCACAAGCATGCAGCGCGGGGGCCGCCCGCCGTCAGCACTGTTGTTCGGCGGCAACCCTCGTCCAGGAGAAGCCGACCATGAGCGCACCCCACTCTTTCCGTCCGACCTTCAGGCGCCGCTATGCGGCGGGCCTGCTGTACCTGGCCGCCGGCCCCGCGCTGGCGCAGACGGCCGGCGTTACGCAAATGCAGTCCGTCCAGGTGCTGGGCACCGCGGAGGAGGAAATCAAGGAATCGCTGGGCGTGTCGGTGATCACCGCCGAGGACATCGCCAAGCGCCCCCCGGCCACGGACCTGTCCGAAATCATCCGGCGCGAGCCCGGCGTGAACCTGACGGGCAACAGCGCCAGCGGCAACCGCGGCAACAGCCGGCAGGTGGACATCCGCGGCATGGGCCCGGAAAACACCCTGATCCTGGTCGACGGCAAGCCGGTCTCCTCGCGCAATCCGGTGCGCTACGGCTGGAACGGCGACCGCGACACCCGCGGCGACACCAACTGGGTGCCGGCCGAGGAGGTCGAGCGCATCGAGGTGATCCGCGGGCCGGCGGCGGCGCGCTACGGCTCGGGGGCGATGGGCGGCGTGGTCAACATCATCACCAAGCGGCCCACGGACAGGCTCAGCGGCTCGGTCACCTACTACACCAGCCAACCCGAGGACGGCGACGAGGGCGAGTCGCACCGGGCCAACTTCCGCCTGAGCGGTCCCTTGAGCGAGACGCTGTCGTTCCGCCTGTACGGCGGCTACAGCAAGACCCGCCCCGACGCGCAGGACATCAACGCGCACAACGTCAGCGAGGACCAGACCGGCATCGCCGGGCGCGAGGGCTTCGTCAACCGGGACATCAACGCCCTGCTGAGCTGGGCGCTGGACAGCCGCCAGAGCCTGGAGCTGGACGCCGGCTACAGCCGCCAGGGCAACCGCTACGCCGGCGACACCATGCTGAACAACGGCGGCGGCAACCCGGCCTTCATCGACAGCCTGTACGGCCAGGAAACCTACGTGATGTATCGCAACACCCTGGGGCTGACGCATCGCGGCCGCTGGGACTGGGGCGATTCGCGCGTCTCGGTGGGCTACGAGGGCACGCGCAATTCGCGCCTGAACGAAGGCCTGGCCGGCGGCCCGGAAGGGGCCCCCGCCGAAGGCGAAGGCTGGTACACCGCGCGGCTGAAGAACTGGCGCGCCAGCGGCGAAGTCAACGTGCCCTTGACGCTGGGCCTGGACCAGGTGCTGACGGTGGGCGCCGAATACCTGCGCGAATCGCTGAACGACCCCGGCTCGATGCGCCCGACCTTCTGGGACCCGCCGCCCGGGGCCATCGGCGGCTTCGACCGCAGCCAGACCCGCCAGCGCGCCAACAGCTACGCCCTGTTCATCGAGGACAACATCGAGGCCGGCCCGCGCGCCACCGTCACGCCGGGCCTGCGCATGGACCACCACGACAAGTTCGGCACCCACTGGAGCCCCAGCCTGAACGCGTCCTACCAGCTGACCGGCAGGCTGACCCTCAAGGGCGGCATCGCGCGGGCCTACAAGACACCCAACCTGTACCAGTCCAACCCCAACTACCTGCTGTACAGCCGCGGCTTCGGCTGCAACCAGGCCGAGACCAACGCCAACGGCTGCTTCCTGCAAGGCAATGCCGACCTCTCGCCCGAGACCAGCGTCAACAAGGAGATCGGCCTGGCCTACGATACCGGCGGCTGGCGCGCCAGCGCGGCATACTTTCGCAACGACTATCGCAACAAGATCGTGGCCAGCAACGAGACGGCCTATCGCCTGGACAACGGCCAGCGCGTGCTGCAATGGGTCAACACCGGCAAGGCGGTGATCGAGGGCGTGGAAGGCAACGTGTTCCTGCCGCTGACCCCCGCGCTGGACTGGAACACCAACTTCACCTACATGATCGAATCCAAGGACAAGCGCACCGGCGAACCCTTGAGCGTGATCCCGGAGTTCACCGTCAACTCGACGCTGGACTGGCGCGTGAACGACGCCTGGGCGCTGCAGGCCAGCCTGACCTGGTACGGCAAGCAGGAGTCGCCCTCGTACACGGCCCGGCGCAACGTCGAAATCCCGGACGACAACCGCCGCGATATCTCGCCCTATGCGCTGGTGGGCCTGAGCACGCGCTATACGGCGAACCGCCACCTGGCCTTCACGGTGGGCGTGAACAACCTGTTCGACAAGAAGCTGTACCGCGCCGGGGTGGCCGACTATGCCGGCGCGGCCAGCTACAACGAGCCGGGCCGGGCGTACTTCGCCTCGGCCACGCTCTCGTTCTGATGCGCCGGCGCCGCAAGCTGGTGACCGGCGCGCTGCTGGCCGCGGGCATGGCCAGCGCCGGATCCTGGGCGCGGGCCGCCGCCGCGGCCCGGGCCGGCGGCCAGGCGATGGCCCCGGCCGTCCCCTGGACGGGGCTGCGCCAGACCCGCCTGTATCCGCATCCGGCCGGCTATGCCGCCTGGAAGGTCGCCATCCTGCATCCGGCCGGGCCGGCGCCGGCGCAAGGGTGGCCGGTGCTCTACCTGCTCGACGGCACGGCCGCCCTGCAGGCCCTGCCCATGCAGGCGCACGATGGGCTGGTCGTCGTGGCCCTGGGCTACGACGCGCCGGGCCGCTTCGATGTGCGCAGCCGGGCCTGGGACTACACGCCCCTGCCGCCAGGCGCGCCGGGCCCGCTGCCGGACCCGCGCGCCCCGGCCCGGCGCAATGGCGGCGCCGATGCCTTCCTGGCGTTTCTGCAAACACTGCACCGCGGCCTGGCGGCCGAACTGCCGCTCGATGCGCGCCGGCGCACCCTGTACGGCCACTCCTACGGCGGCCTGTTCGTGCTGCACGCCCTGCTGGCGCAGCCCCACAGCTACGACCGCTACGTCGCCGCCAGTCCTTCGCTGTGGTGGCATGCGCCCTTCATGGCCGAGCGCGCGCGCACGGCGCCGGCCGGCCTTGCGGCCGCCAGCCTGACCGTGCTGGTCGGCGGCGAGGAAAAGCTGCGGCGGCAGCGGTGCGGCGCCTGCGCCGGCGGCGAGCCCACGCAGGACCAGGCCGAGGCCTTCGTGCAGGCCCTGTCCGCGCGCGGCGGCCGGCGGGCGGCGCTGCACGTGCTGCCGGGGCTGGCGCACGGCCAGATGCTGGCCGCCACGGTGCCATGGGCCGTGCGGATCGCGCTGCGGCCCTAGGACTTGCCGCCGCTCAGGCCGCCTGGCGCGCCAGGGCCTGGTCGACGGCCTCGATCCAGTGCTGCACCGGCGTTTGCGTGCCGCTTTGCAGATGGGTGATGCAGCCGACGTTCGAGGACAGGATCCGCTGGGGCTCGGCCGGCGCGATGCTGGCCAGCTTGCGGTCGCGCAGCTGGGTGGCGATGTCGGGGTTCATCACCGAATAGGCGCCCGCCGAACCGCAGCACAGATGGCTTTCGGTGAAAGGCTGCAAGGCAAAGCCCAGCTCGGCCAGCAGCTTCTCGGTGACCGGCCGCAAGTGCTGCCAATGCTGCAAGGTGCAGGGCGGATGGAAAGCCACCCGCTCGCCGGCCGGCGCCGCCCCGCCCAGCCTGGCCTTGAGTTCGGCCGCGTGCGGCGCCAGCAGCTCGCTGACGTCGCGCACCTTCTCGACGATGCGCGCCGCCTTCTCGGCATAGGCCGGATCATGGCGCAGGTGATGGGCATACTCGTGCACCATCGCCCCACAGCCCGAGGCGTTCATCACGATGGCCTCGGCCTGGCCGCTTTCGATCAGCGGCCACCAGGCATCGATGTTGGCGCGCATCTGCGCCAGGCCGGCCGGCTGGTCGTCCAGGTGGAAGTTGATCGCGCCGCAGCAGCCCGAGCCGGCCACCGTGCGCGCGCCGATGCCGACCGCATCGAGCACCCGCAGCGTGGCCGCGTCGATGCTGGGCATCATCGCAGGCTGCACGCAGCCGGCCAGCATCAGCACCTGGCGGCTGTGGCGGCCCGGATCGGGCAGCGCGCCGACCGGCCGGCGCTCGGGCACCTTGCGCCGGATGGCCTCGGGCAGCAGCCCGCGCACGGCCTGGCCGGCCCGCATGGCTGGCTCGAACAGCGGCGAGTTCAGGCCCTTGCGCAGCGCGGCGCGCTTGAGGCGCTCGCCCAGCGGGCGCTGCACGCGCTCTTCGACCACGGCGCGGCCGATGTCCACCAGGTGCCCGTAGGCCACGCCCGAGGGGCAGGTGGTTTCGCAGTTGCGGCAGGTCAGGCAGCGGTCCAGGTGCACCTGGGTCGAGCGCGTGGGCGCCTCGCCCTCGAGCACCTGCTTGATGAGATAAATGCGCCCGCGCGGGCTGTCCAGTTCGTCGCCCAGCACCTGGTAAGTGGGACAGGTGGCGGTACAGAACCCGCAATGCACGCAGCGCCGCAGGATTTCCTCGGCCTGCTCGGCGTACTCGGCATCGCGCGCCCAGGCGGCAAGATTGGTTTGCATGATTCAAAGACCTGGATACATGCGCCCGGGGTTGAATATCCCGAGCGGATCGAATGCTTCCTTGAGCCGGCGCGTGATCTGCGCCACGGCCGGGGCCAGCGGATGGAACACGCCCCCGGCCAGGGCCTGGTCGTGCCCGGACGCGCGAAACAGCGTGGCATGGCCGCCGGCCGCCTGCGCGGCCGCGCGCACGGCCTGGATGTCGTGATCGCCAACCAGCCAGCGCTGCCCGCCGCCCCATTCGATGAGCGTGGGGCCCAGGCCCAGCGGCGGGGTGGTCGGCGGCACGGCAAGGCGCCACAGCGGCCGCGGCTGGAAGAAGGGATGGGTCTGCTCGCGCAGCGATTGCCACCAGGCCTGCGCCTGGGCCGGATCCATGGCCTGTCCGCCCAGCACGCGGCTGGCCGCATCGACGGCGGTGGGCGCGCCTGAAAGGCGCACGGTCAGCTCGCCGCGCGGGGCCTGCCCCGACACGGCCCAGGCCGCCGCCGAAATCGGCAGGGGCTTGGCGCGCCAGACGCCCAGCTGCGCCAGCGCGGCACCCTCGGCCAGTTCCAGGCGCAAGGTGCGCTCGGCCAGGGGCAGCGGCGCCACCTTCAGGGAGACCTCCAGCAAGGCGCCGAAGATGCCCAGCGAGCCGGCCAGCATGCGCGAGACGTCGTAGCCGGCCACGTTCTTCATGACTTCGCCGCCGAACCGGAGCACGCGGCCCTGCGCATCAAGCAGGCGCGCACCCAGCACGAAATCGCGCACCGCGCCGGCGGCCATGCGGCGCGGCCCGGACAGCCCGCTGGCCACGCAGCCGCCCAGCGTGGCGGCGCCGCCGAAGTGCGGCGGCTCGAACGCCAGCATCTGCCCCTGCTCGGCCAGGACGGCCTGCAGCTCGGACAGCGGCGTGCCGGCGCGGGCGGTGACCACCAGTTCGGAAGGCTCGTAGCTGACGATGCCGCGATAAGCGGTCATATCCAGCACGTGGTGGCTGTCCTGGCCGGTCGGCACCGGGCCGTTGCCGTAGAAGGACTTGGTGCCGCCGCCGCGCACCTGCAGCGGCCGGTGCGCGGCGCTGGCGGTCATGACCTGGTCGCACAGTTCCGAGAGAACGAAATCCATGGCTCGCTCCTTCAGAAACGCGGCAGGTCGGGAAAGCGCAATTCGCCGCCGTGCACGTGCATCTTGCCATGCTCGGCACAACGCGACAGCGTGGGAATCACCTTTTCGGGGTTGAGCAATCCGGCCGGATCGAAGGCGTGCTTGACGCCCTTGAAAAGATCGAGCTCCTCGCGCGAGAACTGCACGCACATCTCGTTGATCTTCTCGATGCCCACGCCATGCTCGCCGGTGACGGTGCCGCCCACCTGCACGCACAGCTCAAGGATGGCCGAGCCGAATTTCTCGGCGCGGCTGACCTCGTCGGGCTGGTTCGAATCGAACAGGATGAGCGGGTGCAGGTTGCCGTCGCCGGCGTGAAAGACGTTGGCGCAGCGCAGCCGGTATTCGTCCTCCATCTGCTGGATGGCAGAGAGCACGCGGGCCAGGTGGCGGCGCGGGATGGTGCCGTCCATGCAGTAATAGTCGGGCGAGACGCGGCCTGCGGCGGGAAACGCGTTCTTGCGGCCGGCCCAGAAGCGCAGGCGCTCGGCCTCGTCGGCCGAGACCTGCAGGCGCGTGGCGCCGACGCTGCGAAAGACCTCTTCCATGCGCAGCAGCTCGTCGGACACCTCTTCCTCGGTGCCGTCCGATTCGCACAGCAGGATGGCTTCGGCCTGCATGTCGTAGCCGGCGTTGACGAAGGGCTCCACCATATGGATGGCGCGCTTGTCCATCATTTCGAGCCCGGCCGGGATGATGCCCGCGGCGATGACCTTGGCTACCGCGTCGCCGGCGGCCTGCACCGAATCGAAGCTGGCCATGATGACGGCCGCGCGCGCCGGCTTGGGCACGAGCTTGACGGTGACTTCCGTCACCACGCCCAGCATGCCTTCGGAGCCGATGAAGGCGGCCAGCAGGTCGGGGCCAGGCGCATCCGGCGCGGCCGAGCCCAGCTCGACGATCTCGCCGTCCATGGTGACCATGCGCACGCGCAGCACGTTGTGCACGGTCAGGCCGTATTTCAGGCAATGCACGCCGCCGGAGTTCTCGGCGACGTTGCCGCCGATCGTACAGGCGATCTGGCTGGAAGGATCCGGCGCGTAGTACAGGCCGTAGGGCGCGGCGGCCTCGGAGATGGCAAGGTTGCGCACGCCCGGCTGCACCACCGCCGTGGCGCTGGGCAGGTCGATGCCCAGGATGCGGTTGAACTTGGCCAGGCCCAGCAGCACGCCCTCGGCATGCGGCATGGCCCCGCCCGACAGGCCGGTGCCCGCGCCGCGCGCCACCACCGGCACGTTCAGCCGCTTGCATAGCTTGAGCACCTGCTGCACCTGGGCCTCGGTCTCGGGCAGCACCACCGCCTTGGGCAGCGCGCGGTACAGCGACAGGCCGTCGCATTCGTAGGGCCGCGTGTCTTCCTCGCGGTACAGCAGGCAGTGCGCCGGGACGACCTCGCCCAGCGCCGCCACCAGTTCCTGCTGGGTGGGCACGGCCGTGGCGGCCGTCATTCCCGTTTCAACGATCGCATTCATAACCAGAGAAGATAGCGTGGCGGCCTGGGCTTGCCACGCCTGGGTTTACCCTAGGCAAGTACCGGCGGGCCAGGCCAGCCCGCGGCGCGTCTACCAGCTGACGATCTTGCCGGGATTCAGGATGTTGTTGGGATCGAAGGCATGCTTGAGGCTGCGCATGAGCGCCAGCGCGTCCTCGCCGTGCTCGCTGGCCATGAACTGCATCTTGTGCAGCCCGATGCCATGCTCGCCGGTGCAGGTGCCGTCGGCCTCGATGGCCTGGCGCACGATGCGGTGGTTGATGCGTTCGGACTCTTCCCATTCGGCCTGGCTGTCCGGATCGAGCAGCATCAGCACGTGGAAATTGCCGTCGCCCACATGGCCCACGATGGTCGAGGGAAAGCTGGCGCTGGCCAGCGCCTGGGCGGCCGCCCCGACGCACTCGGCCAGCCGCGAGATCGGCACGCACACGTCGGTGGTGCTCGAGCGGCAGCCCGGGCGCAGCTGCAAGCCGGCAAAGTAGGCATTGTGCCGCGCCGTCCAGAGCCGGTTGCGGTCTTCGGGCCGCTCGGCCCACTCGAAATCCTTGCCGCCCAGTTCGCGCGCCAGCTCCTGCACCGTCTGGGCCTGCTCCTGCACGCCCGCGGGGCTGCCGTGGAACTCGAACAGCAGCATGGGCGACTCGCGCAGCGCCAGCTTGCTGTAGAGGTTGACCGAGCGCACCGCCGCCGCATCCAGGAACTCCACGCGCGCCACCGGCACGCCAAGCTGGATGGTCTGGATCACGCACTGCACGGCGTCCTGCAGCGTGTCGAAGTTGCACACCGCGGCCGAAACCGCCTCGGGCTGCGGATACAGGCGCACCGTCACCTCGGTGATGATGCCCAGCGTGCCCTCGCTGCCCACGAACACCCGGGTCAGGTCGTAGCCGGCCGACGACTTGCGCGCGCGGCTGCCGGTGCGCACCACCTTGCCCTGGGCCGTGACCACCGTGAGGCTGACCACGTTCTCGCGCATGGTGCCGTAGCGCACGGCATTGGTGCCCGAGGCCCGCGTGGCGGCCATGCCGCCCAGGCTGGCGTCCGCGCCCGGGTCGATGGGAAAGAACAGGCCCGTCTCGCGCAGCGCCTCGTTGAGCTGCTTGCGCGTCACGCCGGCCTGCACCGTGGCGGTCAGGTCCTCGGCATGGACCGCCACCACCTTGTTCATGCCCTGCAGGTCCAGGCTGATGCCGCCCTCGATGGCCAGCAGGTGGCCTTCGAGCGAGGAGCCGGCCCCATAGGGAATCAGCGGGATGCGGTGGGTATTGCACAGGGCCGCCACGAAAGCCACCTCTTCGGTGCTTTCGGCGAACACCACGGCCTCGGGCAGCATGGGCGGATACGGCGATTCGTCGCGGCCGTGGTGCTCGCGCACGGCGTGGGCGCGCGAGAGCCTGGCGCCGAACCGGGCCTGGAGTTCGGCCCACATGCCTTCGGGCACGGGGCGGGACAGGCGTTGGCCTTCTGTGGGGGCGTTCATGTCTGGATACCTTGCGGCCCGCAGGGCCGGGCCGCGGCGAATGAAACCTTCAGTATACCGGTGCGCCGCCGGCGCGCCGGCCATGTCCGGCGCGCCTACTTGCCGCTGGAGAGCGCCGCGCGGCGCGCCTGGATCGCCCTGGCCAGGCGCTCGAGCACCTGCACCGAGGCATCCCAGTCGATGCAGCCGTCGGTCACGCTCTGGCCGTAGACCAGGGGCTGGCCCGGCACCAGGTCCTGGCGCCCGCCCACCAGGTTGCTCTCGACCATCACGCCGACGATGCGCTGCTCGCCGCCCTCGATCTGGCGCGCCACGTCGTCCATCACCAGCGGCTGGTTCTCGGGCTTCTTGCTGCTGTTGGCATGGCTGGCGTCGACCATGATGCGCTGGGCCAGCCCGGCCCGGGCGATCTCCTGGCAGGCCGCGTCCACGCTGGCCGCGTCGTAGTTCGGCGTCTTGCCGCCGCGCAGGATGACGTGGCAGTCTTCGTTGCCCTGGGTCGAGACGATGGCCGAGTGGCCGCCCTTGGTCACCGACAGGAAGTGGTGCGGCTGCGAAGCCGCCTTGATGGCATCGACCGCGATCCTGACATTGCCGTCGGTGCCGTTCTTGAAGCCCACCGGGCACGACAGGCCCGAGGCCAGCTCGCGGTGCACCTGGCTTTCGGTCGTGCGCGCGCCGATGGCGCCCCACGACACCAGGTCGGCGATGTATTGCGGGGTGATCATGTCCAGGTATTCGCAGCCGGCCGGCAGCCCCAGCTCGTTGATCTGCATCAGCAGCTCGCGCGCGGTGCGCAGGCCCTTGTTGATGTTGAAGCTGCCGTCCATGTCCGGATCGTTGATCAGGCCCTTCCAGCCCACGGTGGTGCGCGGCTTCTCGAAATACACCCGCATCACGATCTCGAGCTCTGCGCCCAGGCGCTCGCGCTCGCCCTTCAGGCGCCGGGCGTATTCGAGGGCGGCGCGCGGATCGTGGATGGAACACGGTCCGATAATGACGATCAGCCGGTCATCCATGCCGTGCAGGATCCGATGCAGCGCCTGGCGCGCCCCGTGCACCACGTCGGCCACGGCGGGGCTGCAGGGAAACTCGCGTATGGCGTGCGACGGCGGAGCAAGCTCCTTGATTTCTCGGATACGCAGATCGTCGGTATTGTGGGACACGGCAAAACTCCAGGCTGTCTAGGGGTTGGGTCGGGCCAGGGCCAGCGCATAAAAAAAGCCGCCAGCAAGCTGGCGGCTTTTTTGGGAATCGGGTTATGCGTCAGGTACGGCGCGCCCTTTCCTCCGCCAGCGGCATCGGAAAACCAAAAAAGTAAAAATAAAATCGGGCGAACGCGTTTTGCATAGTGGCCGATATTAGCACGGAATTTTTACGGCCCCGCCATCGGCGCAGGCCAAACCCTGCGCGCGCATCACTGCGGCCCGGGCAGGCTTACCCGGTCCCGCCCACCGTCAGGCCGTCCATGCGCAGGGTGGGCATGCCCACACCGACCGGCACGCTCTGCCCGTCCTTGCCGCAGGTGCCCACGCCGCTGTCCAGCGCCAGGTCGTTGCCGATCAGGCTGACCCGGTTCATGGCCTCGGGGCCGCTGCCGATCAGGGTGGCGCCCTTGACCGGATAGGTGACCTTGCCGTTCTCGATCATGTAGGCCTCGGAGGCCGAGAACACGAACTTGCCGTTGGTGATGTCCACCTGGCCGCCGCCAAAATTGACCGCGTACAGGCCGCGCTTGACCGAGGCGATGATTTCCTCGGGCGGCGTGGCGCCGGCCAGCATGTAGGTGTTGGTCATGCGGGGCATCGGCAGATGCGCGAAGGATTCGCGCCGGCCGTTGCCGGTGGCCGCGGTCTTCATCAGCCGCGCGTTCAGCGAATCCTGCATGTAGCCGCGCAGGATGCCGTCCTCGATCAGCACGTTGCGCTGGGTGGGGTTGCCCTCGTCGTCGATGTTCAGCGAGCCGCGGCGGTCCGGCAGGGTGCCGTCATCGACCACCGTCACGCCCGGCGAGGCCACGCGCTCGCCGATGCGGCCGGAAAACACGCTGGAGCCCTTGCGGTTGAAATCGCCCTCCAGGCCGTGGCCCACCGCTTCGTGCAGCAGGATGCCCGGCCAGCCCGAGCCGAGCACCACGGTCATCTCGCCGGCCGGCGCGGGCCGCGCCTCCAGGTTGACCATGGCCTCGTGCACCGCGCGCTCGACGTAGCCGCGCAGGATGTCGTCGGTGAAGTAGTCCAGGCCGGCACGCCCGCCGCCGCCGGCATGGCCCATCTCGCGCCGGCCGGCGCGTTCGGCGATGACGGTCAGCGACAGCCTCACCAGCGGGCGCACGTCGGCGGCCAGGCGCCCGTCGCTGCCGGCCACCAGCACCACGTCGTATTCGGCGCCCAACCCGGCCATCACCTGGATGACGTGCGGATCGCGGGCGCGCGCCATGCGTTCGGCCCGCTCCAGCAGGGCCACTTTTTCGGGGGCGCTCAGGGTCAGCAGCGGATCGAGGTCCGGATACAGGGCCGCGCCCGGCAGCGCCGGGCCCGCCCCGACCTTGGCCTTGCCGGCGCCGCGCCGGCCGATGGTGCGCACCGCCCGGCTGGCCGACAGCAGGGCGTCGGCCGACAAGGTATCGGAATAGGCGAAGGCGGTTTTCTCGCCGCTGACGGCGCGCACGCCCACGCCCTGGCCGATGGAGAAACTGCCGGTCTTGACGATGCCTTCTTCCAGGCTCCAGCCCTCGCTGCGCGTGTACTGGAAATAGAGGTCGGCATAATCGACCTTGTGGGTGAATATCTCGCCCAGCGCGCGGGCCATGTCGGCTTCGGTCAGGCCCCAGGGGTCGAGCAGCAGGGATTTGGCGGTAGCCAGGCTGGAAATGGCGGGATCGGTAGGCTTCATCAACTCGTTCGGCTAAATGGGCGCCAGGGCCCTGGAATCGTGGCGCTGCCGCCGCGCCGGCGGCGCATCGCCCATTACAGGACGCGGTGGCGCCAGGCAGGCAGCGAGGCCCGCACGGACTGCAGGCGTTCTGCGTCTATGGTACCTCCAACCACGCCTTCGCCCTCGGGCAGGACGTCGAGCACCTCTCCCCACGGATCCACCAGCATGCTGTGGCCCCAGGTACGCCGCCCGTTCGGATGCCTGCCGCCTTGCGCGCTGGCCAGCACGTAGCACTGGTTCTCGACGGCGCGCGCGCGCAGCAGCAGTTCCCAGTGCGCCCGTCCCGTCGTATAGGTAAAGGCGGCCGGCACCAGGACCAGGCTGACGTCGCCCAGCGCCCGGTACAGCTCGGGAAAGCGCAGGTCGTAGCACACCGACAGCCCCACCCGCCCGCAAGGCGCGTCGAAGGCGCGCACCTGGCCGCCCGGGCGGATGGCGATCGATTCGTCGTAGGACTCCTCGCCCTTGCTGAAATTGAACAGGTGGATCTTGTCGTAGCGCATGCGCAAGCCGCCGTCCGGGCCATACACCAGCTGGGTATTGAATACCCGTTCGGGATCGGGGCAGCGCAAAGGCAGCGTGCCGCCGGCCAGCCAGATCCGGTGGCCGCTGGCGGCGGCCGAGAGAAACTCCTGGATCGGTCCGCTGCCCGGCTCCTCGCAAACCGCCAGTTTGTCGCGGTCGCTGCGGCCCATGAAGCAGAAATATTCCGGCAGCGCGACCAGTTGCGCCCCCGCCTGCGCCGCCTGCGCGATCAGCGCGCCCGCGCGGTCGAGATTCTCCTGCACGCCGGGCGTGGAAACCATCTGTATGGCGGCCACCGGAAAACCGGCATGGTTGGAATTACGCATGGCGCCGGAGGCTGTATTTTCCATAACATCCCATTCAAAGTGAATATCAAGCAAACAGGTGCCGATCCGTCTAATACAAAAATAAACATTTTCCAGCCGGCCCGCCCGGCACATTGCCGCCCATTACTTATACAATTCCTCCCGAGGATAGATAAGACCCCGGCAAACCGGGCCTCCCCCAACAAGGAATGATAAATGCCCCGCGAATCCTACGCAGCCCTGCAAGCCAAACTCGAACGTGAAATCAGCAAACTGCAGAAAAAGAAAGACGCCCTGCAGAACCGCCGCCGCAAACCGGTGATCGATTCCATCGTCAAATCGATGCGGGAATACGAAATCACGCCGGAAGAAATCGCCGCCGCCTTTTCCAGCAAGGCCCGTCCCCGCCGCAGCCCGCGCAAGACCGCCGGCGCCACCGCGGCCAGAAAGCCGGTCGCGCCCAAGTACCGCCATCCCGATACCGGCGAAACCTGGAGCGGGCGCGGCAAGCCGCCGCGCTGGCTGGCCGCCGCCGAAGAACAAGGCGCCAGCCGCGAAAGCTTCCTCATCAAGTAGCGCCGGCGCGGCCCGGCGGGCAGATCCGCCGGGGCCGCCGCCTGATTCCTGCGCTAGCGATAATCTATTTCCTGCGTCCGGCCATTATTGGCGGGAAAACCGTCGAATATCGCCTGGACCAGCGCGGGCGCAATCCGCGCCGGATCCGCCTGCCGCCCGGTGGCCACCGCGCCGGCGCGGTAGACGGCAGCGCCGTTACGGTCGTTGTCGCGGATTTCCACGGTCAGCGTGGCGCGCTCGACCTGGGTGCGTACCGGCTCCCAGGCCGGCCCGTAAAAGCCGTAGCCGGCTCCCACCCCCCAGCCGTGGTGCCCGTGGCCGAAGAAACCGTGCGGGCCGTAATAGCCGCGCGGATAATACGGATCGAAAAAGGGATCGCGCGGGCGGGCCACCGTGACCGTCGACCTTTCGCTGCCATACTTGAAAGAAACCACGAAACGCGCGGCCGCCACGTCGTGGGTTTCGACCAGGCCGGTGGCGCCGATCGCCGCGCGCACGGTATCGCGCAGGTTCTGGTATTGCAGGGTTTGCTCCACGCCCGGCTCGGGCGCATCGAAACGGTAGGTCTTGCCCACCGCATCGGCCGGCCATTGCCGCGCCGCCAGCTCCTGGGCCCCGGCGGCCGGCGCGCCGGCCCCCAGCGCCAGCGCGCCCAAGGCGCCGGCCAACGCCAGCACGCCCGCCTTGCGTTTGGCCGAATCGAACATCGCATCGCTCCTGGGCGCTTCGCACGGTGCGCCCGAACCCATGATACCCAGGCTTGGACAGCGCTTGCGCTTCAAAGTTTAACGAGACCGCGCAGGTCTACAATGCGCTTTCCCGGACCGTTCGGACAGATTGCCTCATGCGCACGGATACCCCCGTCACCATCGCCCGCGGCGACTACCGCCCCTATCCCTACGAGATCCCCCGGATCGAACTGGAGTTCGACCTGGACCCTGACAGCACCAAGGTGCTGGCGCGGCTGCAGGTCCGGCGCAAGAACCCGGACGACGCCGCGCCCCTGGTGCTGCAGGGCGAGGACCTGGAACTGGTCTCGGTCGCGGTGGACGGCCGCGCGCTGGCCCAGGGCGAGTACACGCTGTCCGGCGGCGAGCTGCGCATCGGCGGGCTGGCCGACAGCGCCCAGGTCGAGATCGCCAGCCTGTGCCATCCGGCCCGCAACGCCAGCCTGATGGGCCTGTACGTCTCCGGGGGCGCCTTCTTCACCCAATGCGAGGCCGAAGGCTTCCGGCGCATCGCCTGGTTTGCCGACCGCCCCGACGTGATGTCGCGCTACCGCGTGACGCTGCGCGCCCAGCGCAGCGCCTATCCCCTGCTGCTGTCCAACGGCAACCTGGTGGCCGAGCGCGAATTGCCGGGCGCACGCCACGAAGCCGTCTGGGAAGACCCTCATCCCAAGCCCTGCTACCTGTTCGCCCTGGTGGCCGGCGATCTTCCCTGCCGCGAACGGCGGCTGCGCACGCGCTCGGGCCGCGAGGTGTTGCTGCAGGTCTACAGCGACCCGGGATCGGAGGACCAGACCGGCTGGGCGCTCGAATCGCTGGAGCGGGCCTTGCGCTGGGACGAGGAACGTTTCGGCCTGGAACTGGACCTGGACCGCTTCATGGTGGTGGCCGCGCGCGACTTCAACATGGGCGCGATGGAAAACAAGGGGCTGAACATCTTCAACGCCGCCTACGTGCTGGCGGACCCGGACACGGCCACCGACGCCAACTACCTGGCCATCGAGGCGGTCATCGGCCACGAGTACTTCCATAACTGGACCGGCAACCGCGTCACCTGCCGCGACTGGTTCCAGCTCAGCCTCAAGGAAGGCCTGACGGTATTCCGCGACCAGGAGTTCACCGCCGACATGATGGCGCGCGGCCTGGATGCAAGGGCCGCGGCCAGCGCGCGGGCGGTCAAGCGCATCGACGACGTCGCCACGCTGCGCGCCGCGCAGTTTCCCGAGGACGCCGGCCCCATGGCGCATCCGATCCGGCCCGAGAGCTACCAGGAGATCGGCAACTTCTATACCGCCACGGTCTACGAGAAAGGCGCCGAGGTGATCCGCATGCAGCACACCCTGCTGGGCGAGGCGGGCTTTCGCGCGGGCATGGACGAGTATTTCCGCCGCCACGACGGCCAGGCCGTCACCTGCGACGACTTCGTCGACGCCATGGAATCGGTCTACCGGCGGCAGAACCCGGGCCGCGACCTGTCGGTGTTCCGGCGCTGGTACGAACAGGCCGGCACGCCGCGCGTGCAGGTCCGCATCGCGCACGACGCCGCCGCGCGGCGCTGCACGGTCACGCTGACCCAGCGCAATCCCGCCGTGGGCGTCGAAAAGCTGGATGCGGCCAAATCGGCCGCCAAGCCGCCGCTGCACATCCCCTTCGCCCTGGGCCTGCTCGACCCGCAGGGCCGCGAGATCCCGCTGACGCTGGGCGATGCCGCCCCGGCCGGCACGGTGCTGCTGGAGCTGACAGAAGCCACGGCCCAATGGACCTTCCAGGACATCGCGCAAGCGCCCGTGCCCTCGCTGCTGCGCGACTTCTCGGCCCCGGTCATCGTCGAGTACGACTGGACCGACGAGCAGCTGGCCCTGCTGTTCGCGCACGACCCCAACCCTTTCGCCCGCTGGGAAGCCGGGCAGGAGCTGGCGGTGCGGCGCGTCCTGGACAACGCCGCCCGGCACCAGCGTGGCCAGGACATGGCGCTGGACGAGCTGTTCGTGCGGGCCTGGCAGGCCACCTTGCGCGATCCCGAGCTCGATGCCGCCTATCGCGCCCGCGCCCTGGCGCTGCCCTCGGAAAAATCCCTGGCCGAGCGCATGGACCAGATCGATCCGCCGGCGCTGGCCGCCGCCCGCGCCTTCGTGCGCGCCGAGCTGGGCCGGCGCCTGCAGGCGGACTGGCTGCGGGCCTACGAGGACAGCCGCACCGAGGGGCCCTATACGCCCGCTCCCGGCCCCAGCGGCCGGCGCGCCCTCAAGAACCTGGCCCTGGCCCACCTGCTGGCGGCGGACGCGCCGGCGCACCAGGCGCTGGCCGAAACGCAATACCGCCAGGCCGGCAACATGACCGACCGGCTGGGCGCGCTCGCGGCCCTGGCCAACGAAGGCCGCGGCGATGCCGTGCAAGCCCTGCTGCAAGCGTTCTACGAACGCTACCAGCACGATCCGCTGGTGGTGGACAAGTGGTTCGCCTTGCAGGCCACCGCGCGCAGCACCAGCCTGGAAACCGTGCAGGGCCTGATGGCCCATCCGGCCTTCACGCTGCGCAATCCCAACCGCGCGCGCTCGCTGATCTTCCAGTTCTGCCTGAACAACCCCGGCGGCTGGCACCGCGACGACGGCAAGGGCTATGCGTTCTGGGCAGAGCAGGTGCTTGCGCTGGACGCGCTCAACCCCGAGGTGGCCGCGCGCCTGGCGCGCGCGCTGGACAACTGGTCGCGCCACGTGGCGCGCCTGCGCACGCCGATGCAGCAGGCGCTGCAGCGGGTGCGCGCGCACGAAGGCTTGTCGCGCAACGTGCGCGAGATCGTCTCCAAGGCGCTGGACATCTGAACGGCGCCCTCCCCTGTTTAGCCAACGCGATAATCCGACGACAACGATGAAACGCAAAACCCTTACGCAATACCTGGTCGAGCAGCAACGCCTGGCCAAGGCGGTCGACCCCGAAGTGCGCCTGCTGATCGAGGTGGTGGCGCGCGCCTGCAAATCCATCGGCCACGCCGTGGGCAAGGGCGCGCTGGGCGGGGTGCTGGGCAGCCTGCAAAGCGAGAACGTCCAGGGCGAGGTGCAGAAGAAGCTGGACGTGCTCTCGAACGAGATCCTGCTCGAAGCCAACGAATGGGGCGGCCACCTGGCCGCCATGGCCTCCGAGGAGATGGAGACCATCCACGCCATCCCCAACCGCTATCCCAAGGGCGAGCACCTGCTGCTGTTCGATCCGCTGGACGGTTCGTCCAACATCGACGTGAACGTGTCGATCGGCACCATCTTCTCGGTGCTGCGCGCGCCGCAGCACGTGGCCGGCGCCGCGGTCGGCGAGGCCGATTTCCTGCAGCCGGGGCGCCAGCAGGTAGCGGCCGGCTATGCCGTCTATGGCCCGCAGACCATGCTGGTGCTGACGGTGGGCAACGGCGTGGTGGGCTTTACGCTGGACCGCGAAATGGGCTCGTGGGTCCTGACGCACGAGGACATCCAGATCCCCGCCGACACGCGCGAGTTCGCCATCAACATGTCGAACATGCGGCATTGGGCGCCGCCGGTGCGCCGCTACATCGACGAGTGCCTGGCCGGCACGACCGGCCCGCGCGGCAAGGATTTCAACATGCGCTGGATCGCCTCGATGGTGGCCGACGTGCACCGCATCCTGACCCGCGGCGGCATTTTTATGTACCCCTGGGATGCGCGCGAACCGGGCAAGCCCGGCAAGCTGCGCCTCATGTACGAAGCCAATCCCATGAGCTTCATCGTCGAGCAGGCCGGCGGCGCGGCCTACGACGGCTGCCGCCCCATCCTGGACATCCAGCCCGAGAAGCTGCACCAGCGCGTGGGCGTGGTACTGGGTTCGCGCAACGAGGTCGAGCGCGTGGTGCAGTATCACCGCGAGGCGCAATAGGGGCTGCTTGCCCGTCCGCCGAAAAACGAACGGGCCCGGCTTGCGCAGGGCCCGTTTGCCGCGGCGCCGGGGCGGCGCCGGCCGCATCGCGCTGCCGGATGTCAGTCCAGGGTTTCGACGCGGTCGACCCTGTCCTTGTTGACCTGCACTTGGCGGCCGTTTTCCTCGTAGCGGTAGGTGCCGGTGGAGCGATCGAAGTCCGGCTCGTCCGACGTGACCGTGCGCGATCCGTCGGTCTTGGTAATGACCGAGGGCGAGGAGCAGCCTGCCACCAGGCCTGCGCCGGCGAGCACGAACGTCAAGGTCAGCGTCTTCATCTTCAGCGTCATCAGCTTTCTCCGTAGTGGATGGCGACCCCATTATTGGCCGGCGGGCCGCCAGCCGGGGTTACGGATGCGCTGAAAGGCTTAGCGACTGTAAATGGCCGCCGTCCCCTTCCTGGGGCGGCGGCCCGGCATGGCACATGCCGCAATATCCCGATACGGGCGCCGCCCGCCGGTCGTTGGCGGCGCGCCACGCCCGGCCGGCCCGGGCCGGGCCGCGTTCAGTCCAGTGTCAGCACGGTCGCGCCGGTGGTCTTGCGGCTGCTGAGCGCGGCCTGCGCCTGGGCCGCCTCGGCCAGCGGATAACGCTGGTCGATGCGTACCTTGATCTTCTTTTTCTGGACCAGGCCGAACAGCTCGTCGGCGGCCGCCTGCAGCTTCTCCAAGGTGGCCACGTGCGTGCCCAGGGTGGGCCGGGTCACGTACAACGAGCCCTTCTGCGCCAGGATGCCCAGGTTCACGCCCGCGACCGGACCCGAGGCGTTGCCGAAGCTGACCAGCAAGCCGCGCGGCTCCAGACTGTCCAGGGAGGCTTCCCAGGTGTCCTTGCCCACGCCGTCGTACACCACCGGCACCTTGCGCCCGCCGGTCAGCTCCTTGACCCGCTCGGCCACGTTCTCGCGCGAGTAGTCGATGGTTTCCCAGGCGCCGTGCTCGCGCGCCAGGGCCGCCTTCTCGGGGCTGGAAACCGTGCCGATCAGCTTGACGCCCAGCGCGCGCGCCCATTGGCAGGCGATCAGCCCGACCCCGCCGGCCGCGGCGTGGAACAGGATGGTCTCGCCGCCTTGCAGGCGGTAGGTCTGGCGAAACAGGTACTGCACCGTCAGGCCCTTGAGCATGAGCGCCGCGGCGTCCTCGAAATCGATGCCCTTGGGCAGGCGCACCACCTGGTGCGCCGGCACGTTGCGGGCCTGGGCATAGGCGCCCAGCGGGCTTTGGCCATAGGCCACGCGATCGCCCACCTTCAGGTGGCCGACCTGGGCGCCGACCGCCTCGACCACGCCGGCAGCCTCGAAGCCCAGGCCGTGCGGCAGCGGATGCTCGTACAGGCCGGTGCGGAAATACAGGTCGATGTAGTTCAGGCCCACCGCGCGCTGGCGGATGGTGACCTCGTTCTCGGCCGGCGGGGGCAGCGGCACGTCCACCAGCTCCAGCACTTCCGGGCCGCCATGCCGCTGGATGCGGATGGCCTTCACTGTTTCTGCCATGGATGTCTCCTTGATCGGCTCCCGCGCGAAGGTGGCGGGCAAACCGGCAATTTACCGCTTTCGGCGCACACTCAATGTAAATTTTCCCCCACGCTGCGCCTTCGGCTTGCTGCCCCCCGAGGGGGCCGCTTTTTCATCTTGGGGCGGCCCGGCGATGAAAAAAACCCCAACAGTAACAAGCGCGGTGCCGGCCAGCTGCCAGGCGGTGATGGGTTCGCCCAGCATCCAGGCGGCCAGGAACAGCACCGAGACCGGCCCGATCATGCCGACCTGGGAGACCACCGGCGCGCCCACGCGGGCCACGGCCCACATGATCATGAAGACCGGCAGCACGGTATTGACCACCGCGTGCACCATGGACCAGCCGTACACGCCCCAGGGCTGGACGATCTGCGAGGTGCCGTGGACCACGAAGAACTGGACCAGGCAGGCGAAGCACGAGACCGTCATGGCATAGGCCACCAGCCGCGTCGAGCCCACCTTGGCGACCAGTTCGCCCGAACCGATCAGGTACAAGGCATAGGTCAGCGCCGAGGCCAGCACGAACAGCGAGCCGCGCACCACGTGCTCGCCGCCGAAGGAGACATCCTGGGCGAAAACCATGATCACGCCCGCGTACGAGAGCGCCAGCGCGAGCCACTGCGCCGGCGCGATGGGCCGCTTGAGCCAGGCCGCCGTGATGAGCAGCACGAAGGTGGGCGACAGGAACAGGATCAGCCGCTCCAGCCCGGCCGAGGTGTACTGCAGCCCGATGAAATCCAGAAAGCTCGACAGGTAGTAGCCCAGCAGCCCCAGCCCGGTCAGCAGCGCCGCATCGCGCCGGCTCAGCCGCGGCTGCTGCCCGCGGCGCGCGCGCCGGGCCTCGTACCAGCCGATGGCCAGGAAGAAGGGCAGCGAGAACAGCATGCGCAAGGCGATGACCGTGACCGCGTCCACGTCGTAGCGATAGGTCAGCTTGACCACGATGGCCTTGCCGGCAAAGAGAATCGCGCCGGCGGCGGCCAGGATGATGCCGGTGGTCCTGGCGTTCACCGGGGGACTCTCGGGGTGCGGGATCGATTCATGCGATGATTTTAGGTTGGCCGCCTTCGCGGGCGGCGCCTGCCGAGACGCAACGCGTCATGGGACCAGCATGAACCGCCGCTACGCCCTGCTCCAACTGCACATCGCCGCCGTCCTGTTCGGCCTGACGGGCGTTTTCGGGGAGCTCATCCAGGCCGACGCGGCGGTCATCACCTTCGGCCGGGCACTGTTCGCCGTGGCGGCGCTGCTGGCGCTGGCCCGCTGGCAGGGCCGCAGGCTGCGCCAGCGGCTGGATCCTTCCCGCCTGGGGCGGCTCGCAGCCAGCGGCTTGCTGCTGGCGCTGCATTGGGTCACCTTCTTCGTCGCCGTCAAGGTGGGCGGCATCGCCGTCGCCACGCTGGGCTTTGCCAGCTTTCCGGCCTTCACCACCCTGCTCGAAGGGCTGTTCTACCGCGAACGCATCCGCGCCCTCGAATGGGGCGTGCTGGCGCTGGTCTCCATCGGCCTGGTGCTGGTGGTGCCCAGCTACGACTGGGCCGACGCCGGCGCGCGCGGGCTGGCCTGGGGCCTGGCCTCGGGCCTGGCCTTTTCGCTGCTGGCCGTGCTGAACCGGCACAGCGCGGCCGGCATGGATGCGGTGCAGGTGGCCTGGTGGCAAAACCTGTTCGTGTGCGCGGCGCTGGCCGGCTTCGCCCTGCCCCAGCTGCCCGCCGTGGCCCCGCGCGACTGGTTCTGGCTGGCCATGCTGGGCGTGTTCTGCACCGGCCTGTCGCACTTTCTGTTCGTCTCGGGCCTGCGCTGGGTCAAGGCGCGCGATGCCGGCGTGATCATCGCCCTGGAGCCGGTGTACGCCATCGCGGTGGCCTGGGCGCTGTTCGCGCAGGTGCCCTCGCCGCGGATGATCGCCGGCGGGCTGCTGATCGTGCTCGCCATCGGCCTGGCCAGCCGGGCCAAGGCCGCTTGACAATTACTGCCTAGGCAATTAAATTGCCCTCCATGTCCCGCCCAGCCCCTTCATCGCCGCCGTTCAAGACGGACCAGCACTGCCTGTCCGAGGAAAGCATCGGCCTGCTGGTCAAGCAGGTCTACCAGTCGATCACGCGCATGGTCGACCGCGAAATGGCGCCGCTGGACCTGACCGCCATGCAGTGGCGCCCGCTGCTGCTGATCGCCAAGCGCCAGGCCGAAACCCCGGCCGAACTGGCCCGCCTGGCTGGCGTGGATACCGGCGCCATCACCCGCACGCTGGACCGCCTGGAAAGCAAGGGCCTGCTCAGGCGGGTGCGCTGCCAGGAGGACCGGCGCGTGGTCAGGCTGGAAATCACCGAAGCCGGGCTGGCCACCTGTGCGCAGATCCCGCCGGTGCTCGCGCGCGCGCTGGACCCGCACCTGCGCGGCTTTACCGTGCAAGAGGCCGAAACCCTGTCGGGCCTGCTGCGGCGCATGATCGCCAACGGCAGCTGTCCGGGCTGAAGGGCCAGGTCCGCCGATTTCCTCGGCCTATTTTTTTCGCCATTTAACTGACTAGTCAGATACAGACCGATCAATGATTTTAAGCCAATTGTCAGCATGAAAGCCCTACCGATTTCCCTGCTTGCCCTGGTGCTGGCCGGCTGCGCGATCATGGAGCCCGGCCAGCCGCCGGCCAGTCCTGTGCAGGCCCAGGCGCTGGGCCTGCGCGACACCGCCGTGCAATGGCCCGAGCTGCGCTGGTGGCGGCGCTACGGCGATCCACAGCTGGATGCGCTGGTGGCGCGGGCCATGGCCGGCAGTCCCGGCATGCTGGCCGCGCAAGCCCGCATCGCCCAGGCCAACGCCGCGCTGCGACAGGCCCGGGCGGCGCAGCTGCCGCAAGTCTCGGCCGCCTATACGCTGACGCGCCAGCGCTATACGGCCAACGGCGCGATCCCCGAGCCGCTGGCCGGCTCGGTCGGCACCGACAACAGCCTGTCGCTGGACTTCGACTACGAGATCGACTTCTGGGGCAAGCGCCGCCAGGCGCGGCAGGCCGAGCAGGCGCGGCTGGCCTCGGCCCAGGCCGACGCGCAGGCGGCCCGCGCCATGCTGGCCAGCGCCGTGGTGCAAAGCTACCTCAACCTGCAGACCGCCTATGCGCAGCAGGCCGTGCTGCAGGAGACGGTGGCGCAGCGCGAAAGCGTGGCGCGCCTGGCCCAGGAACGTTTCGAGGCCGGCCTGGACACCCAGGTCCAGGCCCGGCAGGCCCAGTCCGCCCACGCCCAGGCGCGCGTGCAGGCCGTGCAGGTGCGCACCCGCATCGCCGCCTTGCGCAACCAGCTGGCGGCCTTGGCCGGCGCCGGCCCGGACCTGGCGCGCACCATCGGCCCGGCCGATCTGGCAGCCGTGCCGCCCGCCGCGCCGCGGGATGTTCCCCTGGCGCTGCTGGCGCATCGCCCCGACATCGTCGCCGCGCGGCTGCGCGCCCAGGCCAGCCGGCACGACGTGGCCAGCGCCCAGGCCGCCTTCTATCCCAACGTCAACCTGGCCGCCTTCGTGGGGCTCGGCTCGCTGGGCACGGGCACCTTGCTGGAGGCGGGCAGCCGCATGGCCGGCATCGGCCCGGTGATCGAGCTGCCGCTGTTCGACGGCGGGCGGCGCAATGCTGCGCTGGGCAATGCCCGCGCGCAAGGCGACCTGGCTGTGGCCGACTACAACGAAACCGTGCTGACCGCGGTCCGCCAGGTGGCCGACGCCCTGGACGGCCTGCGCCTGATCGGCGAAGAGCGCGCCGCCCAGGCGCAGGCCCAACAGGCCATCGAGCAGGCGTACGCGCTGGCCCTGGACCGCTATCGCAACGGCCTGGGCGACTACCTGTCGGTGCTGCTGGCGCAGGACGGCGTGCTGCAGCAGCGCCAGCTCGCCACCGAACTGCGCATGCGCGCCTATCGCCTGGACGCCGACCTGGCCTATGCGCTGGGCGGCGGCTACAGCCCATCCCAAGCATCCACCGCAACACTTCCCTGCCCCCATCATGAACACTAGTCCCGCTCCCCGTCCCGCCGCCCGCAAGCGGCTGCTGCTCCTGGCCGCGCTGGCCTTGCTCGTCCTGGCCGGCGCCTACGGCGCCTGGTGGCTGCTGGTGGCCTCGCGCCTGGAATCCACCGACGACGCCTACGTGCACGGCAACCTGGTCCAGATCACCGCCCGCATACCGGGCACGGTGGTGGCCATCGAAGCCGACAATACCGACCTGGTGCAGGCCGGCCAGGCGCTGGTGCGGCTCGATCCGGCCGATGCGCAGGTCGCGCTGCAGCAGGCCCGCGAGCGCCTGGCCCAGGCGGTGCGCCAGGTGCGCACGCTGTACGTGCAGAACGAGGCCCTGCAGGCCGACGTGGATGTGCGCCAGGCCGACATCGACCGCGCCCAGGCCGAACTGGCGCGCGCCCGCAGCGACGTGCAGCGGCGCCAGTCCCTGGCCCGCACGGGCGGGGTCAGCGGCGAGGAGCTGCTGCATGCGCAAACAGCGCTCAAGGCCGCGCAATCCGGCCTGGCGCAGGCCCGCGCCCAGCTGGAGGCGGCGCGCGCCAAGCTGGCAACCAACCAGGCGCTGACCGAGGGCACTACCGTGGCCGAACATCCCGACGTGCGCCAGGCCGCGGCCGCCCTGCGGCAGGCCTGGCTGGACGCTGCGCGCACCACCCTGCCCGCCCCGGCGGCCGGCATGGTCGCGCAGCGCAGCGTGCAGGTGGGCCAGCGCGTGGCGCCGGGCACCACGCTGATGACCGTCGTGCCGCTGGAGCAGGTCTGGGTCGAGGCCAACTTCAAGGAAAACCAGCTGCGCAAGATGCGCGTGGGCCAGCGCGCCAAGGTGGTGGCCGACCTGTATGGCGGCGAGGTGGTCTACGAAGGCGTGGTCGCGGGCCTGGAGGCCGGCACCGGCGGCGCGTTCTCGCTACTGCCGGCGCAAAACGCCAGCGGCAACTGGATCAAGGTGGTGCAGCGCGTGCCGGTGCGCATCGCGCTCGATCCGCAAGCCGTGCGCGAGCACCCGCTGCGCGTGGGCCTGTCGATGAATGTCGAGGTGGACGTCTCCGAAACGCCCGCCCAGGCCGGGGCGCCGCGCGCCGCGGCGCTGTCCACCCGGGTCTTCGAGGCCCGCAGCGAGGAAGCCGACGCGCTGGTGGCGCGGATCATCGAGGAGAACCTGCACTCATGAACACCGCCCGGCCGCCCGAAGGCGCCAGCGCCGCAGCCCCGCGCCAGGGCCAGGACAGTCCGGCCAGCGCCGCGCCCCGGACCTATCCGCCGCTGCAGGGCGGACTGCGCATCGCCGGCTCGATCGCCCTGTCCTCGGCGGTGTTCATGAACGTGCTGGACACCTCCATCGCCAACGTCTCCATCCCGACCATATCGGGCGACCTGGGGGTCAGCACCAGCCAAGGCACCTGGGTCATCACCTCGTTCGCCGTGGCCAACGCCATCACCGTGCCGCTGACGGGCTGGCTGACCCAGCGCTTCGGACAAGTCAGGCTGTTCCTGGCCTCCACCTTGCTGTTCGTGCTGACCTCGTGGCTGTGCGGCTTCTCTCCCACGCTGGAGGCGCTGATCCTGTTCCGCGTGCTGCAAGGGGCCGTCGCCGGCCCCATGATCCCGCTGTCGCAGGCCTTGATGCTGGCCAGCTTCCCGCGCGAGAAGGCCGGCATGGCGCTGGCCATCTGGGCCATGACCACGCTGGTGGCGCCGGTGGCCGGCCCCTTGCTGGGCGGATGGATCTCGGACAACTACACCTGGCCCTGGATCTTCTACATCAACGTGCCGGTGGGGCTGCTGGCGGCCTGGATCAGCTGGCGCATCTACCGCGGCCGCGAATCGGCCACGCGCAGCCTGCCCATCGACAGGGTGGGCCTGGGCCTGCTGGTGGTGTGGGTGGGCGCGCTGCAGATCATGCTGGACAAGGGCAAGGAGCTGGACTGGTTCGCCAGCCCGGTGATCCAGGGCCTGGCGGCGCTGTCCTTCGCCGCCTTCGTCGTTTTCCTGATCTGGGAGCTGACCGAGGCGCACCCGGTGGTGGACCTGCGGCTGTTCGTGCAGCGCAACTTCACCATCGGCGCGGTAACGCTGGCGGTGGCCTATGGCGTGTTCTTCGGCGGCGTGGTGCTGCTGCCGCTCTGGCTGCAAAGCAACATGGGCTACACGGCCACCTATGCCGGCCTGGTGACCGCGCCGGTAGGGCTGCTGGCCATCCTGCTCACGCCGCTGGTGGGCCGGCTGGTGGGCACGCACGACCCTCGCCTGCTGGTGACCGGCGCCTTCCTGATCTTTGCGCTGGTGTTCTTCATGCGCAGCGGGCTGAACACCCAGGCCGACATCCGCGCGCTGATGATTCCCACGCTGATACAGGGCGCGGGCATGGCGGCCTTCTTCGTGCCGCTGACCGCCATCACGCTATCGGGCCTGGAGCCTGGCCGCATTCCCGCCGCTTCGGGGCTATCGAACTTCCTGCGGCTGACCGCCGGGGCCTTCGGCACCTCGATCGCCACCACGCTGTGGGAAGACCGCGCCGTGATGCACCACGCGCACCTGGTCGAAGTGGCGCGGCCCGGCCGGCCCGCCTTCGACCAGGCCCTGTCCGGGCTGCAGGCCCACGGCCTGTCGCCGGAGCAGGCGCTGGCTTCGCTGGACCGCATGATCGACACGCAGGCCTATACGTTGTCGGCGCTGGACGTGTTCTACGCCTCCTCGCTGGTCTTCGTGGCGCTGGTCGCAATGGTGTGGCTGGCCCGCCCGCCGCGCGGCAAAAGCGGCGCGGGCGCCAGCGAGGCGGCCGCCGGGGCGCACTAGCCGCGGGCGCGCCGCCGGCTCAGATGACGGCCTCGATCAGGAAAGGCCCTTGCCGCGCCAACCCCGCCGCCAGGGCCTGCGCGAAGGCCTGGACGGTGTCCGTGCGCACCGCCTCCACGCCCATGCCGCGCGCCAGGTGGACCCAGTCCAGCGCCGGCTCGTCCAGGTCCAGCATGCGGCGGGCATTGCGGCCCAGCTCGGTCACGCCCATGCTTTTCATCTCGCCGTGCAGGATGGCATAGCTGCGGTTGGCCAGGATGATGGTCAGGCAGTCCAGGTTCTCGCGCGCCTGGGTCCAGAGGGCCTGCGCCGTGTACATGGCGCTGCCGTCGGCCTGCAGGGCGATGACCTTGCGGCCCGGGCAGGCCACGGCCGCGCCGGTGGCCAGCGGCAGGCCGATGCCAATGGAGCCGCCGGTCAGCTGCAGGTAGTCGTGCGGCGCCGAGGCCTGGCTCAGCGCCGGGAACTCGCGGCCCTGGGTAATGGATTCGTCGCAGACGATGGCGTGCTCGGGCAGCCTGGCGGCCAGCAGGCGGCCCACCGCGGCGCTGTCGAGCCTGCCCTGCACGGGCAGCTCGGTCTGCGGCGCGGGCGCTTGCAGGCCGGGCGCATCGGGCGCGATGCCCAGCTCGTCGGCCAGCCATTCCAGCGCCTGGGTCAGGTCCTGGTCCGGGTGGGCCAGCAGCGTGCGCGCGCAGTCGGCCGGCGCCAGCAGGCTGGGCTTGCCGGGATAGGCAAAAAAGGCCACCGGATCGCGCGCGCCCACCAGCACGAGCTGCTTGATGCCCTGGATCTTTTCCAGCGCCGCGCCCAGCGGGTAGGGAAAACGGTCCACCGGCGTGCGCGTGGCGCCGCGTTCGGCGCGGCGGTTGGACGTCTCGGTGACCAGCTTGACCCCGGTGGCGCGGGCGATGCGCCCGGCCACGGCCAGCGGCCGCTCGCGCAAGGCCAGTCCGCCCAGCATCATCATGGCCGGCTGGCCCGACCGCAGGGCCTGGGCGGCCGCGCGCACCGACTCCGGGCTGATGGGGGCCGGCGCATCGGGCGCGGCGGCCACGACCGCGGCGGTATCGGCCGGCAGCTCGCCCCAGGCCGCGTCGGCCGGCAGGATCAGCGTGGCGATCCGGCCCTGGCCCTGGCGCGCCGCGCGCACCGCCTCGGCCGCGTCCGCGCCCACCGACGCGGCGCCGCCGCTGCGCTTGACCCAATGCGACATGGGACGCGCCAGGCTTTCGATGTCGCTGGTCAGCGGCGCGTCGTATTGCAGGTGGTAGCTGGCGTGCTCGCCCACCACGTTGACCATGGGCGTGAAGGCGCGCCGCGCGTTGTGCAGGTTGGCCAGGCCGTTGGCCAGGCCGGGCCCCAGGTGCAGCAGCGTGGCCGCCGGCTTGTCGGCCATGCGCGCATAGCCGTCGGCCGCGCCGGTCACCACGCCTTCGAACAGCCCCAGCACGCAGCGCATGCGCGTCTCGCGGTCCAGCGCCGCGACGAAGTGCATTTCGGAGGTGCCGGGATTGGCAAAGCAGGTGTCCACGCCGTTGGCCAGAAGGGTCGCGCAGAGGTGGTCGGCTCCGTTCATGAGATGGTCATTTCCCCGATGGTTTCAAAGTTCGTTGCTTGGATGGATGGATCCCAGGCGGCCCGCGGTCTCGCGCAGCAGCGGCGCGATCCGCTCGCGCAGCGCGTCCGGCGGGAGCAGCGAGGCCGGCCCGCCCACGCTCATCACGAAACGGCCCTCGCCGGTCACGGGCGTGAACGGCACGGCCACGGCATTGATGCCGGCCTGCCAGTCGCCGATGGCGAAGCAGCAGCCCGATTCGCGCTGCTCGGCGCACGCCCGGGCGACGGTCTCGGGCGAGGGCGCGCGCGTGCCCAGGCGCTCGAGCAGCGCCTCGCGCCGGGGCTGCGCCAGGCCGGCCAGGTAGGCCCGCCCCATGGCGCTGTCCAGCGATACGCGATAGCCCACCGGCAGGCGCAGGTACAGCGCCGAAGAGCCGTGCACGGCTTCCACGTAAAGCATGGCGTCGACGTCGAAAGTGCCCAGCGCCACGGCCGCCCCGGTCTCTTGCGCCAGCTGCTCCATGCCCGGGCGCGCCAGCTGCCGCACCTCCAGGTTGGCCAGCAGGCCGTAGCCCAGGGCCAGCACGCCGTAGCCCGGCGAATACTTGCCGCTGTCGGCGTGATAGCGCAGGTAGCCCAGGCTGGTCAGCGTATAGGTGATGCGGCTCAGGGTGGGCTTGGGCAAGCCCGTCAGGCGCGCCAGGTCCTGGTTGCCCAGCGCGGCGACGCCCGGCTGGAAGCAGCGCAGCACCTGCAGGCCGCGCGCCAGGGCGGTGATGAAGTCGGGCGAGTCGGCCGCCGCATCGGGCAGGCCTTCGGCCGGCGCACGCTTGCGGCGGGCCGGCTGGCTGAGGTCGGCGCCCGCCCCGGTCTTGGGCCGGCGGGCAACGCGAGAGGAAAGCGGCATGGTCCGGCCTATTCCGAGGTTTGCGTGCGGGAGCGACGCGGGTAAAATAAAACCAAATTCCGTATGACGGAATTCTAAACGAAAGCTGGCAGTTTGCCGAGCGTTCGGTCCGCCAGTTCGCCGCCGGATGAAAGCTGCACGCATGTCCGGCGACGGCGGACGGGCCGGACAGGACGCAGGGCCGGCAACGGCACGGCGGCTGCCTGGCGACGGCGCTGCCGCGCCATCCTGGACAAACAAGGGGATTTTTATGTTGCGTTACGGACTTCGAAGCATTGCCCTGGCGCTGGCCTGCGCCGCCGCCGCTCCCGCGCTCGCGCAGGACTACCCCAGCCGCCCGGTCACGGTCGTCTCGCCGTTTCCCGCCGGCGGGGCCACCGACACGCTGACCCGCGTGCTGGCCGAGCGCATGGCCAAGGAACTGGGCCAGAGCATGATCGTGGAGAACAAGGCCGGCGCCGGCACCAATATCGGCGCTTCCTATGTCAGCCGCGCCAATGCCGACGGCTACACCATCCTGATGGCCACCAACTCCACCCTGGTCACCAACCGCTACCTGTACCAGCAGCTGCCCTACGATCCGGACGGCTTCGCGCCCATCGGCATGGTGGGCATCGGCCCGCTGGTGCTGCTGGCCAGCCCCAAGACCGCCTTCGACGACACCAAGGGGCTGGTGGATTACGCCAAGCAGCATCCCGGCAAGCTGTCCTTCGCTTCCTTCGGCCCGGGCACTTCCTCGCACCTGGCCGCCGAGTACTTCAAGAAGGTATCGGGCGCCGACATGCTGCACGTGCCGTTCAAGGGCGCGACGCAGGCGCTGCCGGTACTGATCCAGGGCGACGTGGACCTGTTCTTCGACATGGTCAGCACCGGCATGCCGCAGGTCCAGGCCGGCAAGGTCAAGGTCCTGGCCATTACCAGCAAGGAGCGCATGAGCATCCTGCCCGAGCTGCCCACGCTGGCCGAACTGGGCTATCCCGAGTACGAAATGACCGCCTGGTTCAGCCTGGTCGCGCCCAAGGGCACGCCCGAGCCCGCGCTGGAGAAGCTGCGCGCCGCGCTGGCCGCCACGCTGGCCGATCCCAAGGTGGTCGAATCCATGGGCAAGATGGGCATCGAGCCGCGCAAGGGCACGGCCCAGGAACTGACGGCCCAGATCGAAAACGAAAAGCCGCTGATCGAACAGCTGGTCAAGCAGGCCAACATCCAGGTGCAGTAGGACAGGCAGGCGGGCGGCGGCCGCCGCCCGCCCCTGGCCTTAGCGCGGCCGCGCCTGCAGGCAGTCGGGCGAGAGCGCGTCCAGGCTGTCGAGCCCCAGCATCGCCAGGTTGCGCGAGACCTCGTCGCCCAGCAGCTTCAGGGCGTGGTCCACGCCCTCGCGCCCGCCCACCGCCGCCGCATACATGAAGGGCCGGCCCGCGAATACGCATGCCGCGCCCAGCGCCACCGCCTTGAGCACGTCGGCGCCGCGGCGCACGCCGCCATCCATCATCACCGTGGCCCGCCCGCCCACCGCATCGACGATGCGCGGCAGCACCCGCAAGGGAGCCACCGCGCCATCGAGCTGGCGCCCGCCGTGGTTCGAGACCACGATGCCGTCGGCGCCGCAATCGAGCGCGGCCTGCGCATCGCGCGGGTGCAGGATGCCCTTGACCACCAGCGGCCCTTGCCACTGCCGGCGGATGCGCCGGATATGCGCCCAGTTCAGGTGCTCGCGGCCCGTGGTGTCGCGCAGCGCGCTGACCGAGAACATGGGCGCGCCGCGCGTGGCAAAGGAATTCTCGAAGTGCGGCATGCCGTGGCGCAGCAGCGTGCGGGCGAAGGTGCCCAGCAGCCAGCGCGGCCGGACCAGCCCGTCCCAGGCCAGGCGCAGGCTGGGCCGCAGCGGCATGGAAAAGCCGGTGCGCACGTTGTTCTCGCGGTTGGCCCACACCGGCAGGTCCACCGTCACGACCAGGGTCTGGAAACCGGCCTGCGCCACCCGCGCGATCAGGCCGTCGAGCTTGCTGTCGTCGCCGGGCAGGTAGGCCTGGAACCAGGTGCCCGGCGCGGCGGCGGCCACCTCTTCCATGCGGATGAGCGAGGTGCCGCTCATCACCGCCGGCACGCCGGCCGCCTGGGCGGCCTGGGCCAGCACGATGTCGCCGCGATAGGCGGAGATGGCGCTGATGCCCACCGGCGCGATGCCGAAAGGCATGCGGTAGCGCCGGCCGAACAGCGTGGTCTCGGTCGTGCGCCGGCTCACATCCGCCATCACGTGCGGCACGAAGGCGTAGTCGTCGAACTGCAGGCGGTTGTCCAGGTACGAGCGGTTGGTTTCCGCGGCGCCGGCGATGTAGCCGAACAGCGGACGCGGCAGGTGGCGGCGCGCCGCCGCCTCGAAATCGTCCAGGCACAGCAGGCCGCGCAGGCGGCGCGGCAGCCCGGTGGCGGCCGCATAGGCGGCCAGTTCGGGGCGGCCGGCGCCGGCATCCCGTGTAGCAGTCATGGTCTGAATCCTGAAAATGGCAAGGCTCGCGGCGGCATGCGCGCCGCGCCCGTCAAGATAGACCATCCGCCGCGGGGAAGAAAGCGGCGGCCGGCGCTGCGGCGGCACCGCGGCCCGGCAAAAATTACCGCCCCGGCCAAATCTTGCGTCCCCCGCGCCGGCCGCCGCGCGCCCTGGCCGCCCTGCGCGGGCACGCCGGCGCGCCTGGCACGGCACTTGCCTCTTTCCTGGGCATGCGCACCAGGAACAGGAGCATCGGCCATGGCGAAACAGAACGTATCGGACTTCATCGTCGAGCGCCTGGCGCAATGGGGGGTCAAGCGCGTGTTCGGCTATCCGGGCGATGGCATCAACGGGGTCATGGGCGCGCTGGCGCGCGTACCCGAGACGGTGGAGTTCGTACAGGTGCGCCACGAGGAGATGGCCGCCTTCATGGCCGCGGCCCACGCCAAGTTCACCGGCGAGGTGGGCGTGTGCGTGGCCACCTCCGGACCCGGGGCCGTGCATCTGCTCAACGGCCTGTACGACGCCAAGCTCGATCACCAGCCCGTCGTGGCGCTGGTGGGCCAGCAGGCCCGCGCCAGCCTGGGCGGGGACTACCAGCAGGAAATCGACCTGCAGAACCTGTTCAAGGACGTGGCGCACGAGTTCGTGCAGACGGCGGTCAGCCCGGCACAGGTGCGGCACCTGCTCGATCGGGCGATGCGCATCGCCATCGAGCGCCGCACCGTCACCTGCGTCATCCTGCCCAATGATGTGCAGCGCCTGCAGGCCGTGCCCCAGCCCCCGCGCGAGCACGGCACGGTGCACAGCGGCATCGGCCGCTCGGGCCATGCGCACGTGCCCAACGAGGCGATTTTGCGCGAGGCGGCGCAAGTGCTCAATGCCGGACGCAAGCCCGCCATCCTGGTGGGCGCCGGCGCCCTGCACGCCACCGAGGAAATCATGCAGGTGGCCGAACTGCTGGGCGCTGGCGTGGCCAAGGCGCTGCTGGGCAAGGCGGCGGTACCCGACGACCTGCCCTACGTGACCGGCGCCATCGGCCTGCTGGGCACGCAGGCCAGCTGGCGGCTGATGAACGAGTGCGACACCTTGCTGATGGTGGGCACGGCCTTCCCGTACAGCGAATTCCTGCCGGCCGAGGGCCAGGCCCGCGCGGTGCAGATCGACATCGACGGCCGCATGCTGAACCTGCGCTATCCCGTGGAGATCGGGCTGGTCGGCGACAGCAAGCAGACCCTGCGGGCCTTGCTGCCCCACCTGGAGCCGGTCAAGTCGCCGCGCTGGCGCGAAGAGGTCCAGGACAGCGTGGCCCAGTGGTGGAAAACCGCCGAAGCCCGCGCCATGGTGCCGGCCAAGCCCGTCAACCCGCAGCGGGTGCTGTGGGAGCTGTCCTCGCGGCTGCCCGAGCGCTGCATCGTGACGGGCGATTCGGGCACGGTGGCCGGCTGGTATGCGCGCGACCTGAAGCTGCGCCAGGGCATGATGGCCTCGCTATCGGGCGGACTGGCGACGATGGGCAGCGGCATCCCCTACGCCCTGGCGGCCAAGATGGCCTATCCGGAGCGGCCCGTCATCGCGCTGGTGGGCGACGGCGCCATGCAGATGAACGGATTGACCGAACTGATTACGGTGGCTGCGCGCCGGCACCAATGGTCCAACCCTGTTTTCGTGGTGATGGTGCTCAACAACGGCGACCTGAACATGGTTACCTGGGAACAGCGCGCCACCGAAGGCGATCCGCGCTTCGACGATTCGCAGTTGCTGCCCGCCTTTCCCTATGCCGAATACGCCCGCCTGCTGGGCCTGGAAGGCCGGCGCGTCGACCAGCCCGAAGCGGTCGGCCCGGCCTGGGAGCAGGCCCTGGCGGCGGACCGGCCGGTATTGCTGGAAATGGTCACCGATCCGGAGGTGCCGCCGCTGCCGCCGCACATACCGACCAAGCAGGTCCAGGCCTATCTGCGGGCCCTGACCCAGGAGGGTCCGACCGGGCGCTCGGCCATCGCGGCCACCCTGCGGCAATGGTGGGCGGGGTAAGGACATGGCAGCCACGCAAACCCCTGGCCGGATGCCCCGCCTGGACGGACTGGACCATACGCTGTCGCTGATGGCAGACCCCTACCGCTTCATCTCCGGGCAATGCCAGCGCCTGAACTCGGACGTGTTCGAGGCCCGCATCATGCTGCAGCCGACCGTGTGCATGCGCGGCGCGCCGGCCGCCGAACTGTTCTACGACCCGGCCCGCTTCGTTCGTGCCGGCGCGGCGCCCGAACCGCTGCGCGCCAGCCTGTTCGGCAAGCAGGCCGTGCAGGGCCTGGATGGCGCGGCCCACCAGGTTCGCAAGGCCCTTTTCATGCAGGTGCTTGCGCCCGACCGGGTGCAGGCGCTGGCCGGCCATGTGCGCGGGCAATGGCAGCGGGCCGCCGGCAGCTGGAATGGCGAACAGGCGCTGCCTTTCTATGGCGCCTGCCAGCAGATGCTCGCGCGCGCGGTCTGTGCCTGGGCGGGCGTGCCGCTGCCGCCGGAGCAGGCGCCGCAGCGCACGCGCGAACTGGCCGCGCTGTTCGACGACGCAGCGCGCGGCCTGCGCGCGCACCTGCACGCCCGCCTGGCGCGCCAGCGTCTGGAAAGGTGGCTGGCCGGCCTGATCGAGCAGGTGCGGCGCGATCCCACCCAGGCCGCGTCCGATACGGCGCTGCATGCGGTGGCCCACCATCGCGATGCCCAAGGCGCGCTGCTGGCGCCGCGCGTGGCGGCCACCGAACTGCTCAACATCCTTCGCCCCACCGTCGCCGTATCGGTATACCTGACGTTCTGCGCCCTGGCCCTGCACCGATACCCGGCCGTGCGCGAAACCCTGTGCGAAGGCGAGGCGGCCTACCGCCACGCCTTCCTGCAGGAGGTGCGGCGCTACTTTCCCTTTTTTCCGGCCGTGGCCGCCAGGGTACGCCAGGACTTCACCTGGCAGGGCCATGCCTTTGCAGCGGGCCGGCGCGTGCTGCTGGACCTGTACGGCACCAATCACGACGCGCGGCGCTGGCCCGAGCCCGACACCTTCGATCCGGCGCGCTTCCTGGCGCGCGAGCCCACGCCGTTCGACCTCATCCCGCAAGGCGGCGGCCATGCCGAGCGCCATCACCGCTGCCCGGGCGAGAACGTGGCGATGGCGGTGATGGACGTCGTCCTGGACGGACTGCTGTACGAGCTGGACTATGCGGTGCAGCCGCCGGGCCACATGATCGACATGGCGCGTCTGCCCGCGCTGCCGCGCGCGGGCTTGCCGATCGCGGTCAGGCGCTACGTGCCGCGGGCGGCTTCGCCGGCCAGCCGCAGCGCCTGCACGATGGCCTCGTAGGCGCGCTGGCGCGCATCGCTGCTGGGCGAGCGCAGGGCATAGGCTGGATGGTAGGTAGGCACCACGGTGCGGCCCTCGTGCTCCAGCGCCTGCCCCATCACCTGCTTGAGCGTCATGCCGGGCCGGTGCATCACCGCCTTGAGCGCCGTCGAGCCGAGCGCGACCACGACCTTGGGCGAAACCGTGCGCAGTTCCTTCTGCAGCCAGTAGTCGCAGGCCTCGATCTCGCGCTGTGCCGGGGTCTTGTGCATGCGCCGCTTGCCGCGCGGCGTCCATTTGAAATGCTTGACGGCATTGGTGACGAAGACGTCGTGGCGGTCCACGCCGGCATCGTCCAGGGCGCGGTCCAGCAAGGCGCCGGCCGGCCCGACGAACGGCTTGCCGGCCAGGTCCTCCTTGTCGCCGGGCTGCTCGCCCACCATCATGATGGGCGCGCGGCGCGGACCCTCTCCCGGCACGCCCTGGGTGGCGTTGCGCCACAAGGCGCAGCGGCGGCATTGCGCCAGCGTGGCCGGCCTTTGGCCGGGATCGATCTCGATGGACGGGGAAGTGGTGGCCATTGCTTGCAGCATGTGCGCGGGCGCCATGCGGGCGGCGCGCCTAGGCCACGTTCAGCATGGACCCGCAGGCGCCGTCCAGCTGCTGCGGGTCGCGCGGCGCGCCTTCGAGCATCTCGCGATACAGCTCGACGTACTGCTCGGCCATGCGCCGCACGGAAAACCGCGCCAGGAAGCGGCTGCGGATGGCCGGACGCGACAGTTCGCCCAGCCGGGCCACCGCCTGCACGGCCTGCTCCTCGTCCTGGACGATGAACCCGGTCACGCCGTCCTCGACCACCTCGCTGACCGATCCCTGCCGATAGGCGATCACCGGCGTTCCCGCCGCCATCGCTTCGATCATGACCAGGCCGAAAGGCTCGGGCCAATCGATGGGCACCAGCAGCGCCGCGGCACCGCTCAGGAACGCCGACTTGTCCGCGTCGCCGATCTCGCCGATGAATTCGACGCCGGGCCAGGCCAGCATGGGCTCGATCTCGGCTTCGAAGTATTCCTGGTCCACCGCATCGACCTTGGCCGCGATCTTCAACGGCAGCTTGCAGGCCTGGGCGATCCGGATGGCGCGGTCGGCCCGCTTCTCGGGCGCGATGCGGCCCAGGAACGCCAGGTACGCCGGCTGCGCCGGCAGCGGCTGCACCAGCGTGGGCGGCAGCCCGTGGTGGATGGTGCGGGCCCAGTTGGCCCGGGCGATGGGCTGGCGCTGGGCGTCGGAGATCGACACCAGGGCCGGCGTATCGAAGGTCTGGAACAGCGGCTGGTGCTCGGGCAGGTCCAGCCGCCCATGCAGCGTGGTGATGAACGGCGTGGGCTGGCGCGACATCAGCGAGAAGGGATAGTAGTCCAGGTGAAAGTGCAGCACATCGAATTCGTGCGCACGCCGGTATACCTGCTCGATCATCATCATGTGCAGGGCGTTGCCGTCGCGCACCCTTCCATCCAGGCGCAGCGCGCGGGGCCAGACCGCTTCGAGCCGCGCGCGCGTCACCGAGTCGCCGCTGGCGAAAAGCGTGACATCGTGGCCCATGTCCACCAGTTCTTCGGTCAACCAGGAAATGACCCGTTCGGTACCGCCGTACAGCGTGGGCGGCACCGCTTCGGTCAAGGGCGCGATCTGGGCAATACGCATGGCAGGGTTTCCCGATGAAGCCGGCCGCGGGGACAGGGCGGGCACATCCCGCGCTGCCCGTGCGGCCGGACGATGTGAGAAAGGACAAGGCCGCCGGCAGCGCTTTTCCGCCTTGCAACACTAAGCAACCCC
>NZ_JBANET010000024.1:0-69667 GCF_037026685.1 Orrella sp. JC864
TGGCCGTGCGCCGCCGCGCGGGGCGCGGGCGGCGCGAAGATCCGGCGCGGGCGCGCCCGCCGCACGCGGGGCGCCCGCAACGAGCGCCCCGGACGGCGCCTTAGGCGGCTTGCCTGGCTTGGGCGGCCGCGCCGTCCTCGACGCCGATGCGCCCGGCCTGGGCAGCGGGCAGCGCGGGCGAGTCCACCGAGATGCCGATACGGCGCGGCTTCATTTCCTCGGGGATCTCGCGCTGCAGCTCGACGGTCAGCAGGCCGTTGGCCAGGCTCGCGCCGATCACCTTGACGTGGTCGGCCAGCTCGAAGCTGCGCTGGAAGGCGCGCGCCGCAATGCCGCGGTGCAGGTACTGCACGCCTTCTTCCTCGGACTTGCGGCCCGACACCACGAGCATGTTGCGCTCCTGGGTGATGGACAGGTCGTCCTGCGAGAAGCCGGCCACCGCCATGGTGATGCGGTAGCGGTCCTCGTCCGCCTTGGTGATGTCGTAGGGCGGCCAATTGTCGATGCTCTCGATGCGGCGCGCCTTCTCGAGCACGTTGAGCATGCGGTCAAAGCCGATGCTGGACCGGAACAGGGGAGTGAAGTCGAAAGTCGTGTTCATTGCCAAATCCTCGTAAACAAGCAATATGGATGGTCGGACTGTGCGCGCGGAAGCCGGCAATGGCGCCCGCGGGCTCGCCGGCCCTCTCTTGAGCAGCCGGTACTGCCTGTATGGGGCCGGCCGCGCCGGTTTTCAAGGCGGCAGCAGGCCGGGCATGGCGCCGCGTCGGCGCCGCTTGCCTATACTGTGGTTTGCACAAAGGAGTCCTTGCCATGAGCACCCCCATCAACCCCATCACCGAAGCCTTCGCCGTGGCGCCCCAGCTCGGGCCCGAGCACATGAGCGCCGTGGCCGCCGCAGGGTATCGCAGCGTCATCATCAACCGTCCGGATTTCGAAGGCGGCCCCGAGCAACCCACCTCGGCCCAGGTCAGCGAGGCGGCCCGGGCCGCGGGGCTGGAGGTGGCCTACCAGCCCGTGGTCAGCGGCGCCATGACGCCGGCCGACGTCGAGCGTTTCAGCGAGCTGCTCAATACGCTGCCGGCGCCCATCCTGGCGTATTGCCGTTCGGGCACGCGCTGCACGGTGCTTTACCGCGCGGCCACCGGCCAGGGCTAAGGGCCGTGCGCGCGCCGGCTCCCGGCGCGATGCAGTTTTTTTTGCGAAAACGCAATGGCGCGGACGGGCTTATCCGTTAGCATAGGGCCACGTCCCCACTTTTAGGAGCAGGCGATATGTTCAAGAAAATCCTGATTCCCACCGACGGTTCGCCGCTGTCCGCACAGGCCGCCAACGCCGGCGTCAGCTTTGCCCGCTCGACCGGGGCCGAGATCGTCGCGCTGCACGTCACCCAGCCTTTTGCCGCCACCATCGGTTTCGACGGCATGGCCGCGGCCTACGCCATCACCGACGAATCCTACGAGAAGGCCGCCGCCGAGCAGGCCGAGAAATACCTCGAGGCGGTCATGCACCGCGCCGAGACGGCCGGCGTCAAGGCCAGCAGCGTCTCGGTGTCCAACTTCAACGTGGCCGACGGCATCGTGCAGGCGGCCGAGGAAAACGGCTGCGACCTCATCTTCATCGGCAGCCACGGCCGCAGCGGCCTGTCGCGCCTGCTGCTGGGCAGCGTCACCGCCAAGGTGCTGTCGCTGGCCCATACCGGCGTGCTGGTCTATCGCGTCAAGGAAGAGGCCAAGGGCTAGGCCCGGCGGGCGGGCGCGGCATGAACCCGCCGGCCGCCCCAAGGGCGAATGCCGGAGCGCGCAGCACGGAGGCAGCGTAGTGACCACCACCATCCCCGGACCCGACGGGCAGCCCCGCTGCGGCTGGTGCGCCGCGGCGCCCGAGTTCTTCCACTACCACGACACCGAATGGGGCTGGCCGGTGGGCGAGGACCGGCGCCTGTTCGAGAAGCTGTGTCTGGAAGGCTTCCAGTCGGGCCTGAGCTGGCGCACCATACTGGCCAAGCGCGAGAACTTCCGCGCCGCCTTCCATGGCTTCGATTTCGAGCGCCTGGCCGGCTTCGGCCAGGCCGACGTGGCCAGGCTGCTGCAGGATGCCGGCATCATCCGCCATCGCGGCAAGATCGAGGCGGTCATCCACAACGCGGCCCGCGCCTGCGAAATGGTCGAGCGCGAAGGCTCGCTGGCCGCCTTCTTCTGGCGCTACGAGCCCGATCCCGCCGGGCTGGCCGAGCCGCAGACGGTCTCGGTCTCGGCCGCATCGCTGGCCTTGTCCCGCGACCTGAAAAAACGCGGCTGGAAGTTCGTGGGGCCCACCACCCTGTACGCCTTCATGCAGGCGATGGGGCTGGTGAACGATCATGCGCGGGACTGCGTGATGCGCGAGCGGATCGAGCAAGCCCGCGCGGGGTTCGCGCGCCCGGGCTGAGCGCGCCGCGCGAGCCGCCGTCAGCCCAGGCGAAAGCGCTGGCGGATTTCCTGTTCCAGCCGGTCGGCGGCCGGATCCTCGGCCCGGCCTGGCGCGCGCAGCAGGTAGACGCCGTGGGGCGCCACGCGCGGCAGTTCCTCGAGCACCCGCATCGCCGGCGTCAAGCGCGCCTGGTCCAGCAGGCTGATGCCCAGGCCGGCCTCGACGCAGGCCTGGATCGCCTGGCTGGACGGGGTGCTCAGCACGATGCGCCAGCGGCGCCCGGCCCGCGTCAGGCTTTCGGTCATGGCGCGCCGATAGGGACAAGCCGTGGCATGCAGCGCCAGCGGCAGGATATCGGCGCGGCCGGCGCGCCAGCCAGCCGCGCCGGCCCACACCGGCTGGGTGACGGCCAGCGGCACCACGGCACCCTGGCCCGCGGGCAGGGGCTGGGCCACGATGGCGCAACCGAGCCGGCCGCGCGCGGCCTGTTCGGCCAGGGCCTGGCTTGGCGCGGTGACCACGTCCAGCACCACCTCGGGCCATGCGGCCGAAAAACCCGGCAGGATGTCCCGGATCACGTGCGCCGCATACTCGTCGGGCACGCCCAGCTTGACCCGGCCCGCCACGGTCGGGCCGTGCAGCTCGTCCACCACCTTGTCGTGCATCCGCAGCAGCTCGGCCGTGCCCGCCAGCAGGCGCTGGCCCAGGGGCGTCAAGGCCACCGAATGATTGTCGCGGTCGAACAGCCGGCCGCCGGCCAGCGACTCCAGGCGCTGGATGTGCACGCTGATGGCCGCGGGGCTTTTGTGGACGTGCTCGGCGGCGGCCCGGAACTGGCCCAGGCGCGCGACCGCATGGAAGGTGCGCAGCAGGTCGATGTCGAGTACGGCGGCCATGATCAAATATTCTTAAATAACAAGAACAGATAGTTTTGATTTATTAAATACGTAGGGATGGTTAAGGTCAAGTTTTTGAATGCTTGTGCCTGGCCATGCCCGATCCGATTGCCGCGCGTTGCGCCGCGCCGTCCTCCTGCTCCGCCGATGCCTGCGCCCCGAGGGCGGCCGGCTCGCCCGCCTTGGCCGCCGTTCCCTTGCTGCTGCTGGAGGCCGCCCTGGTGGTGGCCTGGAGCTCGGGGTTCGTGGGCGTGCGGCTTTCCCTGGACCATGCGCCGGTCTTTCTTGTCATCTTCTGGCGTTTCGTGACCGTGGTGGCGGTGCTGCTGCCTTGGGCGCTGCCGGCGCTGCGCCGCGCCAGCCCGCGCACCCTGCTGCGCCAGGCCGGGGTGGGCCTGCTGGCCACGGCCGGCTACCTGGCCGGCGTGGCCCAGGGGATAGCACTGGGGGTGCCCGCCGGCCTGGCCGCGCTGATTGCCGACCTGCTGCCCCTGGGGGTGGTGCTGCTATCGGCCGGCGTGCTGGGCCAGGCGGTAAGCCGCGCGGTCTGGCTGGGGCTGGCCGTCAGCCTGGCCGGCATGCTGATGGTCAGCCATGACGCCCTGGCCTGGGGCCGCGCGCCGCCCTGGGCCTATGCGCTGCCCCTGGCGGGCATGCTTGCGCTGGCCGTCGCCACGCTGTGGCAGCGCCGCATCGACCGCGGCCCTGCCCTGCCGCTGGCGGCCAAGCTATGGCTGCAATGCGCCGCGGCGTGTCCCGCCTTCGCCATCCTGGCCGGCTGGCAAGGCAGCCTGCTGCCGCAGCCGACCGCGGGCTTCGTGCTCAGCGTGGCCTGGACGGCCGGGCTGTCCACCTTGGGCGGCTATGGCTTGTACTGGCTGTGCCTGCAGCGCGGTTCGGCCACCCGCGTCTCTACCGTGCTGACCCTGAGCCCGTCCGTCACCCTGCTATGGGCCTGGGCCATGTTCGGCGAACCGCTATCGTGGCTGATGGCGCTGGGCACGGCGGTATGCATGGTGGGCGTGTGCCGGGTGGCCAGGGCGCAGGCGCGGCCGGCCTGAAGCCGGGGCGCGGCAGCGCCGCGCCCGTTCCCGGTGCCGGCTTTCAGTGAAACAGCACCGCCGTCTTTTGCAGCGTCACCCAGATACCCCAGGCCAGCGGGATGCCCACGGCCGCCCAGGCGAACAGCACCAGGGCCATGGGAGTGCGGGTGGCCGAGCCGGTGCCGTGGACTTCGGCGGCCGCGGCGCGTTCGTGGGCAAGGGCCTTCTCGCGCTTGAGCTCTTCCTCGCTCATGAAGTGCTTGGGATTGACCGGGCGGATCGCCAGGTTGCACAGGAATCCCAGCACCAGCATGCCGGCCAGGATGTACATGGTGACGTCGTAGACCTGCGCGCGCGGCACGCCCAGCGACAGCTGGTATTCGCGGATGTAGTTGACCAGCACCGGGCCGAAGATGCCGGCCGCCGACCAGGCGGTCAGCAGGCGCCCGTGGATGGCGCCCACCATCTGCGTGCCGAACAGGTCGGCCAGGTAGGCCGGCACCGTGGCGAAGCCGCCGCCGTACATGGACAGGATGATGCAGAAGGCGCCCACGAACAGCGCCAGCTGCCCCATGTGGCCGGTCCAGGGGATGGCGGCGTACAGCACGAAGCCCAGCACGAAGAAGATGGAATAAGTCGTCTTGCGGCCGAGCTTGTCGGACATGCTGGCCCAGAAGAAGCGCCCGCCGATGTTGAACAGGCTCAGCAGGCCGGTAAAGCCCGCCGCGATGGCGGCGATGGCGGCCAGTTGTTCGGCGCTCAGTTCGGCATAGCCCAGGTTCTCGTCGATCAGGCGGCCGCCGAATACTTCCTGCAGCAGCGGCGAGGCCATGCCGATGATGCCGATGCCGGCGGTCACGTTCAGGCACAGCACGGCCCACACCAGCCAGAACTGCGGGATGCCCCAGACTTTTTTGACGTGCACGTGGCCCTTGGTGATCATGGCGTTCTGGGCCTGCGAAGCCGGCGGGGTCCAGCCTTCGGGCTTCCATCCCGAAGGCGGCACGCGGTAGCCCATGGCGCCGGACATCATGAACACGAAATAGATCACGGCCATGGTCAGGAAGGTCTGCCATACGCCCACCGAGGTCGGCGTGGCGTAGTAGCGCATCAGCAGGTCGGCCAGCGGCGCGCCGATCATCGCGCCGCCGCCAAAGCCCATGATGGCCATGCCCGTGGCCATGCCGCGCCGGTCGGGAAACCACTTGATCAGCGTACTGACCGGCGAGATGTAGCCCAGGCCCAGGCCGATGCCGCCGATCACGCCCGAGCCCAGCCACAGCATCCACATCTGGTGCAGGTACACGCCGGCCGCCGAGATCACCAGGCCGCCGCACCAGCACAGGGCCGAGACCACGCCGGCCTTGCGCGGGCCGGCGCGTTCGAGCCAGCCGCCCCACAGGGCGGCCGAGCAGCCCAGCAGCACGAAGAACAGGGTGTACATCCAGCCCATCGTGGAGATCTTCCAGTCGCACGAGGTGGTGAACAGCTCGGCCAGCAGGCTCATGTCGGCCGGGCAGGCCAGCGGCGCCGAGCCGCCCACGGCCTTGGACAAGGGCAGCCAGAACACGGAAAAGCCATAGGCCATGCCGATGCACAGGTGGATGGCCAGGGCGGCCGGGGGCACCAGCCAGCGGTTGAAGCCGGGGCCGGCGATGGTGCGTTCCTTGTCGAGAAAGCCGGCCGGGGCGGCCGGCAGGTCCAGCGTGGCGCTGCTTGGTGTATTCATTGCTTCTCCTCGGGTACTTCGGGGCTAATGCCGGTCAAGGGGGGCGGGGGCCAGGCGCTGCGCGTTGGCTTGCACCGCCTCGCGCACGCTGGGGCTCAGTTGCACGTCCTCGTGGCAGCCGTCGGGCTGGGCCGCGAGAAAGTCCAGCAGGGCCGTGCGCATGCGCGGCTCCCAGAACTTGTGGATGTGGTTGGCGATGCCTTCGCGCGCCTCGTCGCGGTCGGGCAGGGCGTCGAAGAAGTCGCCGATCCGGTTGGCCATGCGGATGAGATTGCGGGTGTCCATGGGAGCTCAGTCTGTGGCGGGATCTGGTATGGGGTCGATCAGGATGCGCCCGGCGCCGGCGTACACGGTGCAGTCCTGCCCGCGCATGAAGCCCAGCAGCGCCAGACCGGCCTCGTGGGCCAGCCGCGCCGCCAGGGCGGTGGGCGCCGAGACGGCGGCCAGCACGGCCGCGCCGGTATAGGCGGTCTTTTGCACCATCTCGAAGCTGGCCCGGCTCGACACCACGACGATGCCCTGGCGCGGATCGCGTCCGGCCCGCGCCAGGGCGCCGACCAGCTTGTCCAGGGCGTTGTGCCGGCCCACGTCCTCGCGCACGGACGCCAGGCGGCCCTGCGCGTCGGCCCAGGCCGCCGCATGGGTGGCGCCGGTGCGCTCGTGCAGCGACTGGCGCTCGCGCATCTGGCGCTGCACGGCCAGGATGGCCGAGAGCCGGACCGCCGGCCCCTGCGGCACCGGCCGCAGCGGGCGGACGACCTCGGACAGCGTTTCCACGCCGCACAGGCCGCAGCCGGTGCGCCCGGCCATGGCGCGGCGCCGGTCCTTGAGGCGGGCGAAGCAGGCGCTGGCGATCTCCAGCTCGACCACGATGCCTTGCGGTTCGACGCGCAGCGCCAGGTCGCGCACGTCGCCGGCCGATTCGACGATGCCTTCGGTCAGGGAAAAGCCCAGCGCGAAGTCCTCCAGGTCGGCCGGCGTCGCCAGCAAGGTGGCATGGCTGACGCCGTTGTATTCCAGCGCGATGGGCGTTTCCTCGGCCAGGCTGTCCTGGTCCGCGCCGGCGTGCCGGCCGTCGCGCACGCGCAGCACGGGCGCCGGCACGTGCACGGGCCGCTCGGGCGCGTCGAGCGCATCGGTCTGGGGGGCGGGACGGGTCGTGGCCATGGCGGTGTGCAAGCTATTTGCCCGCGGGCAATACGTCGGCCTCGCGGGCGCGCTCGCGCAGCAGCTTTTGCTGGATGTCGGTAAAGCGCGACCATTTGCGCTGCCATTCGGAAGGCTGCGAGACGCGCATCACCTGTACCGCGGTGACCTTGTATTCGGGGCAGTTGGTGGCCCAGTCCGAGCTGTCCGTGGTGACCACGTTCGCGCCCGACTCCGGGAAATGGAAGGTGGTGTATACCACGCCCGGCTGCACCCGGTCGGTGATCGTGGCGCGCAGCACCGTCTCGCCCGCGCGGCTTTGCACGCCCACCCAGTCGCCTTCGGCCACGCCGCGGTCCTCGGCGTCCTGCGGGTGCATCTCCAGCACGTCCTCGTCGTGCCACAGCACGTTGGGCGTGCGGCGCGTCTGCGCGCCCACGTTGTATTGCGACAGGATGCGGCCCGTGGTCAGCAGCAGCGGGAAGCGGCGCGTGGCGCGCTCGTCCGAGGGCACGTATTGCGTGATCATGAACTTGCCCTTGCCGCGCACGAACTGGTCCACGTGCATGATGGGCGTGCCCTCGGGCGCCTGCTCGTTGCAGGGCCATTGCAGGCTGCCCAGCCGGTCCAGCTTTTCGTAGGACACGCCGGCGAAGGTCGGCGTCAGGCGCGCGATCTCGTCCATGATCTCGGACGGGTGCGAATAGTGCATGGGATAGCCCAGCGCATTGGCCAGCGCCATGGTGATCTCCCAGTCGGCCATGCCGTTGCGCGGCTCCATCACCTTGCGCACGCGCGAGATGCGCCGCTCGGCGTTGGTGAAGGTGCCGTCCTTCTCCAGGAAGGAGGAGCCGGGCAGGAACACGTGCGCGTACTTGGCCGTCTCGTTCAGGAACAGGTCCTGCACCACGATGCATTCCATGGCCGAGAGCGCCTGGGCCACGTGCTGGGTGTTGGGATCGGACTGCACGAGATCCTCGCCCTGGCAGTACAGGCCCTTGAACGTGCCGCCCAGCGCCGCGTCGAACATGTTGGGGATGCGCAGGCCCGGCTCGGGCTGCAGGCGCACGCCCCAGTCTGCCTCGAATTGCGCGCGCACCTGCGCATCGGAGATGTGGCGGTAGCCCGGCAGCTCGTGCGGGAACGAGCCCATGTCGCAGGAGCCTTGCACGTTGTTCTGGCCGCGCAGCGGATTGACGCCCACGCCCTCGCGGCCGACGTTGCCGGTGGCCATCGCCAGGTTGGCGATGGCCATGACGGTGGTCGAACCCTGGCTGTGCTCGGTCACGCCCAATCCGTAATAGATGGCGCCGTTGCCGCCGGTGGCGAACAGGCGCGCGGCGCCGCGCACCGCCTCGGCGGGCACGCCGGTGATCTCGGCCGTGGCCTCGGGCGAATTGGCCGGGCGCGAGACGAACTCGCGCCACTGCGCGAAGGCCGGCGCCTCGCAGCGTTCGGCCACGAAGGCCTCGTCGACCAGGCCTTCGGTGGCGATCACATGGGCCAGGGCCGTCAGCAGCGCCACGTTGGTGCCCGGGCGCAGCTGCAGGTGGTAGTCGGCGCGGATATGGGGCGAGCTGACCAGCTCGATGCGGCGCGGGTCGATCACGATCAGCCGCGCGCCCTGGCGCAGCCGGCGCTTCAGGCGCGAGGCGAACACCGGGTGGCCGCTGCTGGGGTTGGCGCCCATCACGATCACCACGTCGGTCTTCATCACCGAGTCGAAGGTCTGGGTGCCGGCCGACTCGCCCAGCGTCTGCTTCAGGCCGTAGCCGGTGGGCGAGTGGCAAACCCGCGCGCAGGTGTCCACGTTGTTGGTGTTGAAGGCCGCGCGCACCAGTTTTTGCACCAGCCAGGTCTCTTCGTTGGTGCAGCGCGAGGAGGTGATGCCGCCCACGGCGTCGCGCCCGTAGGTTTGCTGGATGCGGCGGAACTGCCCGGCCGCGTAGGCGATGGCCTCTTCCCAGGAAACCTCGCGCCAGGGGTCGCTGATGCTGGCCCGGATCATGGGCGTGAGCACGCGTTCCTTGTGGGTGGCGTAGCCCCAGGCGAAACGTCCCTTGACGCAGGAATGGCCGCGGTTGGCGCGGCCTTCCTTCCAGGGCGTCATGCGCACCACCTGCTGGCCTTTCATTTCGGCCTTGAAGCCGCAGCCCACGCCGCAATAGGCGCAGGTGGTGATCACCGAATGCTCGGGCTGGCCCAGCTCGATGACGGACTTCTCCTGCAGCGTGGCGGTGGGGCAGGCCTGCACGCAGGCGCCGCAGGAGACGCATTCGCTTTGCAGGAAGGACTCGTTTTGCCCGGCCGCCACGCGCGAGTCGAAGCCCTTGCCCGAGATGGTCAGCGCGAAGGTGCCCTGCGTTTCTTCGCAGGCGCGCACGCAGCGGCTGCAGACGATGCACTTGCTGGCGTCGTAGGTGAAGTAGGGGTTCGAGTCGTCCGGCGCGTCGTCCAGGTGGTTGGCGCCCTCGAAGCCGTAGCGCACGTTGCGCAGCCCCACCACGCCGGCCATGTCCTGCAGCTCGCAGTCGCCGTTGGCCGGGCAGGTCAGGCAGTCCAGCGGATGGTCGGAGATGTACAGCTCCATCACGCCGCGGCGCAGCGCACGCAGCTTGTCGTTTTCGGTGGCGACCACCATGCCCTCCTCGACGGGCGTGGTGCACGAGGCGGGATAGCCCCGCCTGCCTTCGATCTGCACCAGGCACAGCCTACAGGAGCCGAAGGCCTGCAGGCTGTCGGTGGCGCACAGCTTGGGAATGTTGATGCCCGCCAGCGCGGCCGCGCGCAGGATCGAGGTGCCGGCCGGCACGCGCACGCACTGGCCGTCGATGCGCAGGGTCACCTGGGTTTCGGATTGCACGGCGGGCGTGCCCAGGTCGCGCTCGCGTTTGACGACGGTTTCCAGCATGCCTGTCTCCTTTGCCGGCCTTGGCGGCCTGTCTTGGGCGCCGCTTACGCGGGCTGCGCGCTGGCGCGCGCGGTTGCGGGAATCCCGAAATCCTCGGGGAAGTGCTCTAGCGCCGATAGCACCGGATAGGGCGTCATGCCGCCCAGGGCGCACAACGAGCCGCCCAGCATGGTGTCGCACAGGTCGCGCAGCAGCGCGACGTTCTGTTCGCGCTCGCGGCCGTCGCGGATGCGGTCGATGACCTCGGCGCCGCGCGTCGAGCCGATGCGGCAGGGCGTGCACTTGCCGCAGGACTCGACGGCGCAGAAGGTCATGGCATAGCGGGCCATGTGCGACATGTCCACGGTGTCGTCGAAGGCCACCAGCCCGCCGTGGCCGATCATGGCCGACACCGCCGCATAGGCCTCGTAGTCCAGCGGGATGTCCCATTGCGATTCGGGCAGGTAGGCGCCCAGCGGGCCGCCGACCTGCACCGCGCGCAGCGGCCGGCCCGAGGCGCTGCCGCCGCCGTAGTCGTAGAGCAGTTCGCGCAGGGTCAGGCCGAAGGCCTTCTCGACCAGCCCGCCCTGCTTGATGTTGCCGGCCAGCTGGAAGGGCAGGGTGCCGCGCGAGCGGCCCATGCCGTAGTCGCGGTAGGCGGCATGGCCCTGGGCCAGGATGATGGGCACCGAGGCCAGGGTGATGACGTTGTTGACCACCGTGGGCTGGCCGAACAGGCCCTGGACCGCCGGCAGCGGCGGCTTGGCCCGCACCATGCCGCGCTTGCCCTCCAGGCTTTCGAGCAGCGAGGTTTCCTCGCCGCAGATGTAGGCGCCCGCGCCCACGCGCACCTGCAGGGTGAAGCCGCGCCCGCTGCCCAGGATGTCCGGTCCCAGCCAGCCGGCCTGCGTGGCCAGGGCGATGGCCTGGCGCAGCGTGGCGATGGCGTGCGGATACTCGGAACGCACGTAGACGTAGCCCTGCGTGGCGCCGGTGGCCAGGCCCGCGATCGCCATGCCCTCGATCAGCACGTAGGGATCGCCTTCCATCAGCAGCCGGTCGGAGAACGTGCCCGAATCGCCTTCGTCGGCGTTGCACACCACGTACTTGCGCTGGCCGGCGGCGGCCAGCACGGTCTTCCACTTGATGCCGGCCGGGAAGGCCGCGCCGCCGCGCCCGCGCAGGCCCGACTGCACGACCTCCTCGACGATGGCGGCCGGCGCCATCTCCAGCGCGCGCCGCAGGCCTTGCAGGCCGCCGTGGGCCTGGTAGTCGTCCAGCGAAAGCGGGTCGGTCACGCCTACCCGCGCGAAGGTCAGGCGCTCCTGGTTCTTCAGATAGGGGATGGCCTCGGTCGGGCCCTGCGCCAGCCGGTGGCGCGCGGCGGCCGGGCCGTCCTGCAGCCAGTCCGCCTCGAACAGGCCCGGCACGTCCTGGACCTGCACCGGCCCGTAGGCCACGCGGCCACGCGGCGTCTGCACTTCGACCAGGGGTTCGAGCCACAGCAGCCCGCGCGAGCCGTTGCGCACGATGCGCACGGCCTGGCCGCGCCGGGCGGCCTCGGCGGCGATGGCCTGGGCGAGCTCGTCGGCGCCCACCGCCAGCGCGGCGGCATCGCGGGGGACGTAAAGGGTAGGGATGGGCTGGGACATGCCGGTCTCCTCAGGCGTGCGCCGCGGCCGACGCATCGGCCAGCAGGCGGTCCAGCTTGTCGGCCGTCAGCCGGGCATGGGGCTTGCCGTCCAGCATGGCCGAGGGCGATTGCGCGCACAGGCCCAGGCAATACACGGGCTCGAGGGTGACGCGGCCGTCGGGCGTGGTCTGGTGAAAGTCGCAGCCCAGCACCTTGCGCGCGTGCTCGGCCAGCGCTTGGGCGCCGCGCGACTGGCAGGCCTCGGCGCGGCACAGCGCCAGCACGTGGCGTCCGGGCGGCTCGGTGCGCAGGTGCGGGTAGAAGCTCACCACGCCGTGCACCTCGGCGCGCGAGAGATTCAAGGCATCGGCCAGCGGCTGCACCGTCTCGGGCGGAATACAGCCCAGCTCTTCCTGCAGCGCATGCAGGATGGGCAGCAGCGGGCCTTCGGTGCCGCGGTGGTGCTCGACGATGCGCAAGGCGGCCTGCACCGCCGGGCTGGGCGGCGGCAGGCGGGCCCCGGCGGGCTGCGCGTGCGCGCTGCGCGCGCCGCCCGTGGAAGCCGGGTTGGCCGAGGCCGGGCGCAAGGGGGCAGGGGAGGACATGGTGCACGCTCCTTTGGGTGGCGGGCCCGTGCCTTGCAGGCTGGCGGGCTCCGGACTATTATGTTTTTTATCGCATATATTTTTGCCGCCCATCTCCTGGCAGGCCAGGAAGCCGGCGGGTTGCGCATACTCTAATCCTCGAATTCGGCCTGCTCAATAAGAAATAAATGACATATAAATTCCGTGTCGGCCTGCGTCCCGAATGGCTGCTTTCCGGACCCGGCCAGGACAGCGTGCCGCTGCAGGAAGTCCTTGCCCTGCTGGCGGCCATCGATGCGACCGGCCATATCGCCGGCGCCTGCAAGGCCTGCGGCCTGTCGTACCGCCATGCCTGGGGCGTGCTGCGCAAGTTCGAGGAAAGCTTCGGCACGGCGCTGCTGATCACGCGGCGGCGCCAGGGCACCAAGCTCTCGCCGTTCGCGCAGCGCCTGCTGTGGGCCAACCGCCGCATCGATGCGCGGCTCATGCCCACGCTGGAAAGCCTGGCATCCGAGCTGCAGGAAGAGCTCGAGCGCCTGCTGCCCGAGGCCGGCCCGCACCTGCGGCTGCACGCCAGCCACGGCTTTGCCGTCGAAGCCCTGATGCAGCACATGAGCGGCAGGACGCCAGGGCTGGAGCTGCGCTATCGCACCGCCATCGAGGCGCTGGCCTCGCTCGAGCGCGGCGAATGCGACCTGGCGGGCTTTCAGGTGCCGCTGGGCGAATTCGAGGCACCCATCATGGCGCGCTACGCGCAATGGCTGGACATGCAGGACTATCGGCTGATCCACCTGGCGGTGCGCAATACCGGCTTGTTCGTCGAGGCGGGCAACCCCAAGCGGATCCGCGGCATCGCCGACCTGGCCCGTCCCGACGTGCGCTTCGTCAACCGCCAGATCGGCTCGAGCACGCGCTACCTGGTCAGCCTGCTGCTCGAACGGGCCGGCATTCCGATCAGCGCGGTGCAGGGATACGAGACCAACGAATTCACGCACATGGCCATCGCCGCGCACATCGCCAGCGGCATGGCCGATACCGGTGTGGGCGTGGAGACCGCGGCCTGCCGCTTCGGGCTGGATTTCATCCCGCTGGTGCGCGAGCGCTATTTCTTCGCCATCCGCCAGTCCAGCCTGGATACGCCGGCCATGCAGGACCTGCTGCACATCATGCGCGGGCCCGAGTACGTGGGCTACGTGCAGCAGCTGGTCGGCTACGACGCCAGCCATACCGGGCAGCTGCAGACGCTGGAGCAGGCCTTCGGAAAGCTGCCGGACGCCGGCGGGCGCGCGTAGCGCGCCGGAGCCATTATCATGAACACCATGAACCGTGTGATTCCCCTTGTCGACCAGCGCCGCCTGGACCAGGCCGTGCGCGTGCAGGCGTCCGGCGCGCAGGCGCGCGGCGTGGACACGTCCGGCCAGCCGCCGCGCGATGCGCGGGGACGGCCCTTGCGCGACCTGCGCATCTCGGTGACCGACCGCTGCAACTTCCGTTGCGGCTATTGCATGCCGCGCGACGTATTCGACGGCAACTACCGCTTCCTGCCGCAGCCCGAGCTGCTTTCCTTCGAGGAGATCACCCGGCTGGCGGGCCTGTTCGCGCAGGCCGGCGTGCAGAAGATCCGCCTGACCGGCGGCGAGCCGCTGCTGCGCAAGCACGTCGAGAAACTGATCGCCATGCTGGCCGGGCTGCGCGGCATCGGCGGCCAGCCGCTGGACCTGACGCTGACCACCAACGGCATCCTGCTGGCGCGCAAGGCGCAGGCGCTGCGCGAAGCCGGGCTGGCGCGCGTGACCGTCAGCCTGGACGCGCTGGACGAGGCGCTGTTTCGCCGCATGAGCGATGCCGACTTCTCGCCGGACGACGTATTGCGCGGCATCGACGCGGCCGCGCAGGCCGGCTTGCCGGTCAAGGTCAACATGGTGGTGCGCCGCGGGGTCAACGATCACCAGATCCTGCCCATGGCGCGGCGTTTTCGCGGCAGCGGCCACGTGCTGCGCTTCATCGAGTACATGGACGTGGGCAACACCAACGGCTGGAACATGGCCGAGGTGGTGCCGGGCGCCGAGGTGCTGGCGCGGCTGGCGGCGCAGTGGCCCTTGCGCGCGCTGACCCCGCAGTACCCGGGCGAGGTGGCCGAGCGCTGGGCCTACGAGGACGGCCAGGGCGAGATCGGCCTGATCACCAGCGTCACGCAGGCCTTTTGCGGCGATTGCAACCGCGCGCGCCTCTCGCCCGAGGGCCGGCTTTTCCTGTGCCTGTTCGCCAGCCGCGGCCACGACCTGCGCGCGCTGCTGCGTTCGGGCGCCGACGATGCGCGGATCCGCGGCGCGCTGTCCGCGATCTGGGGCGCGCGCGAGGATGCCTATTCCGAATCGCGCGGCAGCCAGCCGGACCGGCGCGATGCCCCGCGCATCGAGATGAGCTACATCGGCGGCTAGGCCGCCGCCCGCGCATGGCAAGCCCGGCCGGCATCCCGCGCACCCGGATCACCGGCCTGGTCCTGGCCGGCGGGCAGGGCCGGCGCATGGGCGGCGCGGACAAGGGTTTGCTCGACTGGAACGGCCAGCCGCTGGTGGCCGGCATCTGCGCCGCGCTGGCGCCGCAGGTGGGGGCCATCCTGATCAGTGCCAACCGCAATGCCCAGGCCTATGCGCGTCATGGCCGGGTGGTGCCCGACGATCCCGCGCTGGGCGCCTTCCAGGGCCCGCTGGCCGGCTTGGCGGCGGGGCTGGCGCAGGCCGGCACCGCCTGGGTGCTGAGCTGGCCCTGCGACATGCCGCACGTGCCGCCGGACCTGGCCGCCAGGCTGGGCGAAGCGGCCCTGCGGCAAGGCGCGCCGCTGGCGGTGGCGCAGGCCCAGGGCCGCGTGCAGCCGGTCTGCATGCTGGCCTCGGTCGCGCTGCTGCCCGGCCTGCTGGCTTATCTGCGCGGCGGCGGCCGGCGGGTGCAGGCCTGGCAGCAGGCCGCAGGCGCGGCCATCGCCTGCTTCGATGCGCCGGCCGGCGCGGCGTGCCCCGCCGGCCGCGGCGCGGGCGGCGGGACGCCGGCGTCTTTCGCCAATCTCAATACCCCCGAGGAACTGCAGGCCGCGCGCGCGCTTCAGCGCAGCCAGTGCTTCAGGTCGTAGTAGCGCACCAGGTCGCCCGCCTCCACCGTGGTGTCGGCAGGCAGGCGCGCCAGTCCGTGCGCCCAGGGCAGCGAGCTGATCACGCCCGAGCCTTGCTGCGGATAAGGGGTCAGCGCGCGCACGCCTTGTTCGTTGACGCTGCTGCGCACCCGCAGGAACTCCTCGCGGTCGCCCCGATAGGGCTTGCCGGCGAGCAGCACGCCGCGCTCGACCGCGGGGAAGGGCTCGGCGCGGCCCTGCATGCGGCGCAGCATCGGCGTGACCATCAGGGCGAACACTGCGAAAGCCGAGACCGGGTTGCCCGGCAGGCCCACCACCGGCTTGCCGCCCACGTGGGCCAGCGCCACCGGCTTGCCCGGCTTCATGCGCACCTTCCAGAGATCCAGCTGGCCGCCCAGCGCGGCCAGCGTGGGCTTGACCAGGTCGCGCTCGCCCACGGAAACCCCGCCCACGCTCAGCACCAGGTCGCATTCGGCCAGCAGCTGCTCGAAGGCGCGGCGCAGCGACGCCGCGTCGTCCGGCGCATGCAGCACGCGCTGCGGCACCGCGCCCATGTCCTCGGCCAGCGCGGCCAGCATGGGGCCGTTGCTGTTGAAGATCTGCTGCTCGGCGCGCGGCTGGCCCGCCGCGACGAGTTCGTCGCCGGTGGTCAGGATGCCGACCCGCACGCGCGGATACACCGCCAGCGTGGCCATGCCTTGCGAGGCCAGCGCGGCGATCTGCGCCGGGCCGAGCACCGTGCCGGCGGGCAGCAAGGTGGCGCCGCGGGCGATGTCCTCGCCGCGCCGGCGCACGTGCTGGCCCGGCCGCGGCGGGCGGGCGATGAAGACCTCGCCGTCGGTTTCGGTGCAATCCTCCTGCATCACCACGGTGTCGGCGCCCGGCGGCATCAGGCTGCCGGTGAACAGGCGGGCGGCCTGGCCCGGCGGCAGGGGCTGCGGCGCCTCGCCGGCATAGACGCGCTGGTGCACCGGCAGGCCGCGCCCTTCGGCGTAGTCGGCCGCGCGCAGCGCATAGCCGTCCATGGCGCTGTTGTCGGCAGGCGGGGCGTCCAGCACGGCGGTGGCCGCGCGCGCCAGCACGCGGCCGTTGGCCTGCATCAGGGCAACGGTTTGCGGCGCGGCCGGCGCCGGGCCGGCTTCGGCAAGTTTTTTCTGTGCGCTGTCGAAGTCGAGCATCGTCATTCCTGGCCGAAATGCGAGGCGAAATTGCAGGGCTTGTGGCCGCTGTCGAGCTGTTCGCGCAGGATGCGCTCCCAGGCGGTGCGGCAGGCGTTGTTCGAACCGGGCAGGCAGAAGATCAGCGTGCCGTTGGCGATGCCGGCCAGCGCGCGCGACTGGATGGTGGAGCTGCCGATCTCCTGGTAGGAGACCTGGCGGAACAGCTCGCCGAAGCCGTCGATCTGCCGGTCCAGCAGCGGGAGCACCGCGGCCGGGGTGTTGTCCCGGTGCGAAAAGCCCGTGCCGCCGGTGGTCAGTATCACCTGCACCGATTCGTCGGCGATCCAGTCGCTGAGCACGCGGCGGATATGGTAGATGTCGTCCTTGACGATGTCGCGCTTGCGGCAATCGTGGCCGGCGTGCGCCAGGCTCTCGGCCAGCCAGTTGCCGGAGGTGTCGTCGCCGGCGGTGCGTGTGTCGCTGATGGTCAATACGGCGCAGATCAGCTGCTTGCTCATCCTGAAAGCTCCTTGTTGGGCCGGGGATCCTGCTCCCACTGGCGGGTTTTCTCGGCATCCTGTTCCCTGGCCTGCACCCAGAAGCGGCGGCCATCGGCCAGCGTTTCGCGCTTCCAGAAGGGCGCGCGCGTCTTGAGCGCGTCCATGATGTACTGGCAGGCCTGGAAGGCATCGCCGCGGTGGGCGCTGGCGGCGGCCACGAACACGATCTGCGCGTTGCGCGGCAGCTCGCCGTAGCGGTGCAGGATCACGTAGCCCTGCAGCCGCCAGCGCGCCATCGCGGCGTCGCCGATCTCCTGCAGCTCGCGCTCGCACATGCCGGGGTAGTGCTCCAGCGTCAGCGTCTCGGTGGGCTGGCCGGGCGCGTGGTCGCGCACGTAGCCGGTAAAGGTGGCGATGGCGCCCGCCTGGCCCGCGCACGCCTCGTGCAGCGCACGCTGCAGCGCGGCGGGGTCGAAATCGGATTCCTGCACGATGATGCGCCGCATGGCTAGCCTCCGGTGACCGGCTCGAACACCGCCACCTCGTCGCCGGGCTGCACGATGGCCTCGGGCTTGCTGTGGTACTGGTTGATCGCCAGCTTGAGCCGGCCGGCTTGCGCCAGGTCCGGGTAGCGTGCCTGCAGCTGTTCGATCAGCGCCTGCCCCGAGCAGGGCTGCGCCAGCGGCCAGGTCTCGCTGCGCCGGCCAGTCAGTTCGGCGATCCGCGCGAAATAAAGCAGTGCGATGGTCTGCTCGCCTTGGGCCACGTTGTCCTCCTGAGTATCTCGGTGCCGCGGCCGGGGCCGCTTGCGCCAATGATAGACCGTACCCGGCGGGCCTGCGCGTCAGCGCAGCGGGTGGGGCGCGCTGAAGTCCACTTCCTGCATCACGCGCTCGCGCAGCGCCGGCAGGATGGCGCGGATGTCGTCGCGCCGGCATTGGAAGGAATAGTGCAGGCTGCGCAGCGGCGGGTCGCTTTCGAGCAGCTGCACCGCGCCGCGCTCGGCCAGCGGGCGCAGCCAGCCCTCGGGAAAGAAGCCGATGCCCACGCCGGCGCTGACCAGCCCGGCGATGGCGGTCATGTTGTTGCAGGTCAGCCTGCGCGGCACGTCCAGGTTGTGGGCCGATACCCAGGCATCGAAGATGCGCGTGGAGCCGGCCCCCGGCGGCATGGTGATGACCACGGTTTCCTGCAGGGTGCGGGGAGTGATGCGCGCATGGCCGCGCAGCAGCTCGGGCGCGCCGGCCCAGCCGTAGCGCACCTTGGCGATGGTCTGGGACACCAGGGTGCTGCGCGAGGACCAGCCCGCCACCACCGCGAAGTCCAGCTCGCCGCTTTCCAGCCGCTCTTCCAGGGCCTGGCCCAGGTCCACGTGCGGTTCGAGCCGCAGCTCGGGAAAGTCGCGCCGGCAGCGCGCGACGAAGCGCGGCAGCCACGTCATGGCCGCCAGCTCGCCCACGCCGAACCGGCAGATGCCCGCCAGCGGCGCCTGCTGTCCCATTGCCGCCTGCAGCGCGTCGGCCGCGGCCAGGATCTCGCGCGCGCGCGGCAGCAGTTCGCGGCCGGCCTGCGTCAGCGTGGCGCGATGGCCCGAGCGGTCGAACAGGACCCGGCCCAGGTGCCGTTCGAGGTCGCCGATGCGCTTGGACAGCGACGACTGCGACAGGTGCAGCTGCGTGGCCGCCAGCGCGAAGCTGGCGGCGGTGGCGGCGGCATAGAAAGCTTCCAGCTGCTTGAGCGTCACGGGCTGCCTTGTTTCGGTAAAGCTATGAAGATTGTGCGGAATTTATCACTTTCTTTGGCGGGTTCCCTGTTGCTAGAGTCCCCGGCATGACGCAAAGAAGCCCCTACGGAAAAAACCAAGGAGACAGGCATGATGCAAGGGCTATATCCAACGAAACGGCTGCTGCCGCGCGGCCGTCGGCTGCTGGCCGGCGGCGCCCTGGCGCTGGCGGCGCTGGCCGGCCTGCCCGGCGCGGCCTGGGCGCAGGAGTGGCGGCCGCAGAAGAACATCGAGATCGTGGTGGGCTTTGCGCCCGGCGGCTCGGCCGACCAGATCGCCCGGCAGCTGGCCAACGCGGTCAAGGACACCGTGCCGGTGCCCGTGGTCGTGGTCAACCGGCCGGGCGCGGCCGGCGCGCTGGCCGCGCAGCACGTCGCCCAGGCCAAGCCCGACGGCTACACCATGTTCGTGGGCGGCGGCAGCGAAACCACCTCGGTGGGCAACCACCAGAAGATCGCCTACGACCCGCGCAAGGACTTCACGCCCATTCTCAAGGTGGCCCGGCTGCCCTCGGTGCTGGCGGTCAAGGCCGATTCGCCGTTCCAGTCCATGGCGCAGCTGATCGAGGCGGCCAAGCGCTCGCCTGGCGGCCTGTCCTACGGCTCGACCGGCGAAGGCAGCCTGTTCCATTCGACCATGCTGGTGTTCGAGGCCCGCAGCGGGCTGTCCTTCCTGCACGTGCCCTACAAGGGCGCGGCCGACTCGCTGCTGGCTTTGGCCTCCGGCCAGGTGGACATGGCCTTCGGCGCGCCCGAGGAAGTGCGCGGCCTGATCGACGGCGGCCGCATCCGGCCGCTGGCGGTGTTCTCCGACGCCCGCGTGCCCAGCCTGCCCGATGTGCCCACGCTGACCGAGCTGGGCTATCCGGTGGCGCTGGACAACATGAAGGGCCTGATGGCCCCGGCGGGCCTGCCCGAGCCGGTCTACGCCTATCTGCACAAGGTCTTCAGCGAGGCCTTGCAGACCCAGGCCTGGCAGAACTTCAGCCGCAACACGGGCCTGATCACCGACTATGCCGACGGCCCCGCCTTCCAGCGGCAGATCGATGCCGGCTACGCCATGATCGGCGAGGCGCTGGCCGGCGCCGCCAAGCGTTGATTTCTTTGCCTTCAGGAGTCCTGCCCGTATGTCTACCCCGTCTCTTGCCCCGGTCCGTGTCGGCTTCATCGGCCTGGGCGTCATGGGCCGCGGCATGGCCGCCTCGCTGATGCGGGCCGGCCACGCCCTGACCGTCCACAACCGCAACGCCCAGGCCGTCGAGCCCTATGTCGCGCAAGGGGCGCAGGCGGCGGCCACGCCGGCCGAGCTGGCCCGGGCCTGCGGCGTCGTGTTCCTGTGCCTGTCCGACACCGCCGCGGTCGAGCAGGTGCTGTTCGGCCCGCAGGGCCTGGCGCAAGGCGCGGCAAAGGGCACGATCGTCATCGACACCAGCACCATTTCCGCCCAGGCCGCGCGCCAGTTCGCCGCCAGGCTGGCGCAGCAGGGCGCAAGCCTGCTCGATGCGCCGGTCAGCGGCGGCCAGCAGGGCGCGGCCGAAGGCAAGCTCAGCTGCATGGTCGGCGGCGGCGAACAGGCCTTCCAGGCCGCGCTGCCCTATCTGCAGGGCATCGCCAGCCGCATCGTGCGGGTCGGCGAAAGCGGCGCCGGGCAGGTGGCCAAGGCCTGCAACCAGGTGGCGGTGACCGGCGCCATGCTGGGCGTGGCCGAGGCCTTCGCCCTGGCGCGGCGCCACGGCGTGGACGTGGGCGTGGTGCGCGAGGCGCTGCTGGGCGGGGCGGCCCGCAGCGCCGTGCTGGAGAAGAACGCGCTGCGCCTGATCGAGCGCGATTTCGAGCCCGGGTTCCGCACCCGGCTGATGCGCAAGGACCTGCGCCTGGCCTTGCAGGCCGGGCAGGACGGCGGCGCCTTCATGCCCATGGCCGCGCTGGCGCTGCAGCTGATGGAGTCGGCCTGCAACGCCGGCGACGCGGAAGCGGACTGGAGCGCGCTGGCCCGCTGGATAGAAAGCTGCTCGACCCCGGCCGCCCGGGACGGCGGCTAGCGGCGCGCAGGGCGGGGTTCAGGCCTTGGGGGCAGGCCCGCGGCGCCAGGCGCTCAGCCCGCGTCCGCGCGTTTCCATTCGCCGCTTTTGCCGCCGGACTTGTATTGCAGGGCGATCGCCTCGATGACGATGCCCTTGTCGGCGGCCTTGCACATGTCGTAGATGGTCAGGGCGGCCACGCTGGCCGCCGTCATGGCTTCCATCTCGACGCCGGTCTGCGCGCTGGTGCGGCAGGTGGCCTGGATGCGCACCGTGCTGGCGGCCTCGTCCAGCGAAAAATCGATGCCGACGAACGACAGCGGCAGGCTGTGGCACAGCGGGATCAGCTCGGCGCAGCGCTTGGCGGCCAGGATGCCGGCCACCCGCGCCGTATTGAGCACTTCGCCCTTGCCCTGGCCGGGCTGGGTCAGCAGGGCGTAGGCCCGCGGCGTGAGCCGCACGCGGCCGCCCGCCACGGCGGTGCGCTCGGTGGGCGTCTTGGCGCCCACGTCCACCATGCGGATCTGGCCCGAGGCGTCCAGGTGGCTCAGGGTAGGGATGTCGTCGTTCATGATCGTGTCATCATAGTCCAGCTTGCCGGCGCCGCGCCGGGCGGCGGCCCCCGGGTGCCCCGGCCCGGCAGGCGGTAGCAGCGTCTTACAGTGGCGCGCCGCCCGGCATTCTATGATTGCGGCTGAGACGGCGCCAAGGGGCGCCGCTCCCTATTCCATGGAGAAGCGATCATGACGATAAAAGTGGGCGACCGGGTCCCGGACGGCACCTTGACCGAGTTCATCGAAACCGAGACCGAAGGCTGCACGCTCGGGCCCAATGCGTTCCAGGTCGCCGACCTGGTGCGCGGCAAGAAGATCGCCGTATTTGCCGTGCCGGGCGCCTTCACCCCCACCTGCTCGGCCAAGCACCTGCCGGGCTACATCCAGCAGGCCGACGCGCTCAAGGCGGCCGGCGTCGATGAAATCTGGTGCGTGGCCGTGAACGACGCCTTCGTCATGGGCGCCTGGGGCCGCGAGCAGCAGGCCGGCGGCAAGGTGCGCATGCTGGCCGACGGCTCGGCCACCTGGACGCGCGCGCTGGGGCTGGAGCTGGACCTGCAGGCGCGCGGCATGGGCGTGCGCTCGCAGCGCTATTCGGCCCTGCTCGAGGACGGCGTGGTCAAGGCGCTGAACATCGAGCCGCCCGGCAAGTTCGAGACGAGCGACGCCGAGACGATGCTCAAGCAGTTGCGCGCCTGAGGCGCGTCCCATCCGCCGGGCCCCGCCGCGGGGCCCGGCTTGTCCGGCCTCTGCCTCGCGCCATGCCATGCTCGCCACGCTGACTTCCTTTTCCTCGCTGTACCTGACCACCCTGTTGATGATGACCGGCATCGGTCTGTTCAACACCTACATGGCGCTGCGCCTGAACAGCGAGGCCGTCAGCGCCGTCTGGGTCGGCGCGCTGATCGCGGCTTATTACGGCGGCCTGGTGCTGGGCGCCCGGCTGGGCCACAAGCTCATCATCCGGGTCGGCCACATCCGGGCCTACGTGGCCTGCGCGGCCATCTCCACCACCATGGTGCTGCTGCAGACGCTGGTCCTGTCCCTGCCGGTCTGGCTGGGTTTTCGCCTGGTCGCGGGCGTGGCGATGGTCACCCAGCTGATGGTGATCGAGAGCTGGTTCAACGAGCAGACCGAGAACCAGCAGCGCGGCCGGGTGTTCTCCTTCTACATGCTGATCTCCGGCCTGGGCACGGTGATGGGCCAGCTGGCGCTGACCGCCTATCCGGTGCTGGACCTGCGCCCGCTGACCATCGTGGCCATCTGCCAGGCCATCTGCCTGGTGCCCCTGGCGCTGACGGCGCGCTCGCACCCGGCCGCGCAGGTGCCCGCCCCGCTGGACGTGAAGTTCTTCGTCGGCCGCGTGCCCATGTCGCTGGTGGCCCTGTTCGTGGCGGGCAACCTGTCGGGCGCCTTCTACGGCCTGGCGCCCGTATATGCCGCCCAGCAAGGCTATTCCACCTCCCAGGCCGCCATCTTCGTGGCGGTGGCGGTCATGGCCGGCCTGCTGGCCCAATGGCCCATGGGCTGGCTGTCCGACCGCCTGAACCGGGCGCGGCTGATCCGTGTCAACGCCCTGCTCATCGTGATCCTGGTGCTGCCCATGTGGGGCTGGCTGAACCTGCCGTTCTGGCTGCTGCTGGCTTTTTCCGCCGGCTTCGGCGCCTTGCAGTTCACGCTCTACCCGCTGGGCGCGGCCTTCGCCAACGACCACATGGAGGCCGAGCGGCGCGTCGGCCTGGCCGCCATCCTGCTGATGGCCTACGGCCTGGGCGCCTGCCTGGGGCCGCTGGTGGCGGGCCTGTTCATGGATCTTGGCGGCTCGGGCATGTTCTTCGTGTTCAGTTCCTTGTGCGCGGCCATCCTGGTGGCCTTCATGCGGCCCGAAAAGGTCACGGGCGAGCACCGCGTGGACGAGGCGCCGGTGCAGTTCGTGCCCGCGCCCGACGGCCTGCAAAGCTCGCCCATGTCGGCCACCATGGACCCGCGCTCGGATCCGGCGCTGGACGTCTACGTCGAGACGGTGGCGGTGGACAACACCCCGGTCACCGAAACCGAAGGCCCGCCCGCGCCCGCCGCGCCGCCGGCTGCCGAACCGTCTGCCGCCGACCTTCCGGTTGCCGAGCCGCCGCATGCCGGGCCGCCGCTTGCCGGGCCGCCGCTTGCCGAGCCGCCGCTTGCCGAGCCGCCCGCGGCCGGATCGCCGCTTGCCGGGCCGCCGTCGTCCGGCACCGAGCCCGAGGCCGGCTCCGGGCCGCCCGGACCGGCCAAGCCCCAGGCTTGAACGTTACGGGATCAGCACCACCACCGCCGCCACGGCCAGGGCCACGCCCAGCCAGTTGCGCGGCGACAGCCTTTCCTTGAAGAACGCCGCGCCCACCAGCGTACCCAGCGTGATGACGCCGATGTTCATCGCCGAGAACACCAGCGCCGGATCGCTGGGAAAGTGCTGGTGCGCGCGGATGTAGAACAGGATGTTGCCGAAGTTGGCCAGCCCCAGGACCAGCCCGCCGCCGGCATGGCGCCACGACCATTGCACGCGGCGCGCCAGCAGGTAGCCGGTGATGACGATGCCGGCCAGCACGAAGGCGGCCAGCAGCCCGCCCGCGAATTGCGTGCCGGCGCGCGCCATTTGCTTGAACAGGATGTCGATCACGCCGTAGCCCAGCCATACCGCCAGCGGCCAGGCCCAGGCGCCGCGCCCGCCTTCGCCCTGGGGGCCATCCTGGGCGCGTCCCACCAGGCAGGCCAGCGCGGCGAAGGCCACGGCGATGCCCGCCAGCGTCTGGCCCGACAGTGTCTGGCCGAACAGCAGGAAGGCGGCCAGCAGCGGGATGAACAGCGACAGCCGCTGGGCCGCGTCGCTGCGCACGATGCCGGCATGCCGCACCGAGGCGGCCATGGCCAGGAACACGCTGGGCAGCAGCACGCCCAGCGCCAGCAGCACGCCCCAGGGCGTGGCCGGGCGCAGCAGGTTTTCCAGCGTGGGCTGCAGCAGCGCCAGGCACAGCGCCGAGGCCACGGCATAGTTGACCGCGACCGCCTGGCGCACGTCGATGCCGTAGCGGCGCGCCACCTTGAGCAATACGGAAACGAAGACGCTGCAGCAGATGCTGGCGGCGAGATAGATCATGCGGGCTCCGGGGCGGGATGGGTGGCGGCGTCCACGCGCAGGCCCAGCCGCGCCAGCAGGGCCTGGTCGGCCTGTACTTGCGGGTTGGCGGTGACCAGCAGGGTGTCGCCGTAGAAGATGGAATTGGCGCCGGCCAGCAGGCACAGGGCCTGCAGCGATTCGGGCATCTGCTCGCGTCCGGCCGACAGGCGCACGCGCGCGCGCGGCATGGCCAGGCGGGCCACGGCGATGGTGCGGACGAACTCGAACGGGTCCAGCGGCTCGGCCTGCGCCAGCGGGGTGCCGGCCACGCGCACCAGGTGGTTGATGGGCACCGACTCGGGATAGGGATCCAGGCTGGCCAGCTGGTGGATCAGGCCGGCGCGCTCGCGGCGCGATTCGCCCATGCCGACGATGCCGCCGCAGCATACGCGGATGCCGGCCTGGCGCACGCGCTGCAGCGTATCGAGCCGCTCCTGGTAGGTGCGCGTGGTGATGATGCGGCCGTAGAACTCCGGCGCCGTGTCCAGGTTGTGGTTGTAGTAATCCAGCCCGGCCTGCGCCAGCGCGCGGGCATGCTCGTCCTCGAGCATGCCCAGGGTCATGCAGGTCTGCATGCCCAGCGCCTTGACCTGGCGCACGATCTCGGCGAGTGCCTGCATGTGCCGCGGCTTGGGGCTGCGCCAGGCCGCGCCCATGCAGAATCGCTGGGCGCCGGCCGCCTGCGCGCGCCGGGCGGCGTCCACCACCTCCTGCACCGGCATGAGCTTGTCGGCGTCCACGCCGGTGTCATAGTGCGAGGATTGCGGGCAATAGGCGCAATCCTCGGGACAGCCGCCGGTCTTGATCGACAGCAGGCTGGCCAGCTCGACCGAAGCCGGATCGAAATGCTGGCGGTGCACCGCCTGCGCCTGGTAGATCAGCTCGGGAAAGGGCAGGGCGTACCACGCAAGAATGCGCTCGATGGACGGCCCCTGGCGCGCCGGCAAGGGGCTGGCCGCACGCGGGCCAGCCAGCGCGGCGGCCGGGATCTGGGCGGCGGACGCGCCCGGGGAGGGACAGCAGGACATGGGAAGCTCCGGCGTAAGGCGGCAGCGCGCGGGCGGCGCGGCGGCCTGGGTTCGAGTGGCCGGGCGATCTTAGAAGCGGCCCGCCGGGCCGGCAATGCGCCGGGGCGCGGGCGGATCGCCGGCCGTTGGCCGAGCTTGCCGGCACGGGCCGGATGTTTGCGCTAACAGCAGGGCCGCCAGCGCCCATCTTCGGGCACGGCAAAATTGAAATAAATTGTGTCAGCGCCGGGCGGCCCCTCCGTGTTGAAATGCTTGCTTTTCCTTCTTCTCCAAGCCCATGAAACTGAGCGAAACGGTATCCGCGTGCGCATGGTCGAGTACTCGGCCGGCTACCTGGCCGACCATTGGTGCAGCAAGGGACACGTGCTGCTGTGCCTGCAAGGCGAGCTGGAAACCACCTTGCAGGACGGGCGCCGCTTCGTGCTGCGTCCGGGCATGAGCTACCAGGTGGCTGATGACGCCCAGGCGCACCAGTCCCGCACGCGCGAGGGCGCCGTGCTGTTCATCGTGGATTGAAGCGGGGCGTTTCTTTTCAGGCCTTGAGCCGGTCCAGGCGCAGGCGCGACCGGGCATCGCCCAGCCGCCAGAGCGCCAGGCGCACCGCGGCCACCGCGGCCAGCAGGCCGCCGCTGGCCAGCAGCAGCATCAGCAGGATCTGGTACTTGGCCGCTTGCAGCGGATCCATGCCGGCCAGGATCTGCCCGGTCATGATGCCCGGCAGGGTGATGATGCCTGCCGCCGTCATCTGGTTGATCGTCGGCAGGATGCCGGTCAGCACGGCCTGGCGGGCCAGCGGCGCGAAGGCCTGCGCCGGCGCATGGCCCAGGGCCAGGCGCGCCTCGATGGCGGCGCGTTCGCGCCGCACCGTCTCGAACAGGTTGTGCAGCGCCAGGCTGGCGGCATTCATGACCGCGCCCAGCACGATGCCGGTCAGCGGGATCAGGTGGCGCGCATCGTGCCAGGGCTCGGGCCGCAAGGCCGTGTGCAGCGCCAGCAGGGTCACGCCCAGGGTAATGGTGCCGACCACGGCGCCCGCCATGCCCACCGCCCAGCCGCCGGCCAGGCCGCGCCGCTGGCGCGCCTGCACCGCCTGCGTGGCGGCGGCCAGCATGACCGCCACCACCAGCGCGGTCAGCCAGGGGGAAGACAGCGCCAGCACCTTGTCCAGTATCAGCCCGACCAGCAGCAGCTGCGCGACCATGCGGGCGGTGGCCAGCAGCAGCGGACGCTGCACGCCCAGCGCCAGCCTCAAGGACAGGGCGGCGCTGGCCAGCAGCAGCACGGCGGCGGCCGCCAGGTCCCACGGCTGCAGTACGAGAGCCTGTTGCGAGATCACTATCCCTCCATCACTGCCTGCAGGCCGTCCCGCGTCAGCACGTAGCGCTGGTCCGCCAGCCGCTGGGCCTGCGGCGCCTGGTGCGTAACCAGCACCAGGCCCACGCCTTCGGCCTTGAGCTGCAGCAGCGCCTGCTCCATGCGGGCGGCGTTCTCGGCGTCCAGGGCCGAGGTGGGCTCGTCCAGCAGCAGGAAGCGCACGTCGGCATGCAGGGCGCGGGCCAGCGCCAGGCGCTGGCGCTCGCCGGTGGACAGGCGCGCCACGGGCGCATCCAGCACGCTGTCCGGCAGGCCCAGCTGCGGCAGCACGCGGGCCGCGCGGGCGGCATCGCGCAAGTGCTCGCGCACCGTCTCGCCCCACCAGGCCGGCTCGGCCGCCACGTAGGTCACGTGCCGGCGCCAGCGCACCGCGCTCATGCCGGCGCGGTCCTGGTCGCCCAGGCTCGCCTGGCCTTCATGCGGATCGAGATCGGCGATCATGCGCAGCAGCCGCGATTTGCCCGCGCCCGAGGCGCCTTGCACGGCCGCGCAGGCGCCGGGCGGCACGCTCAGGTCATAGGGTCCGTGGCCGGGTTGGCGCAGCGCACGCGCGAGCAGGGCGCCGGCGGCAGGCGTGGAGCGGTTCAAGGGCTGGGCAAGGGACAAAACAAAGGCTGGGCAACAAAGACTGGGCAACAAAGACTGGGCAAGGGACAAAAAGGCCGTGGCGGCCGGCTCCGGCAGTTTAACGACTGCGGCATACACTAGGGCACCCTGGCCGGGACCTGCCGTATCCTTCGCACCGATGATGCCTGCCTGTCCATCCCCTTCGTTGCCTCGCCTGCTTGGCGCCGCGCTGGCCGCCGTACTGCTGGCCGCCTGCGCGCCGCGCTACCAGCCCATGGGGCCGGCCACCGGCACGCCCCGGCTGGCCGGGCAGTCGCTGGTCGCGGCCGACGGCGCCGAGCTGCCGCTGCGGGCCTGGCTGCCCGAGCAGGGCGCGCCGCGCGCCGTGATTGTCGCCCTGCATGGCCTGAACGACTACTCGCAGGCCTTCGACCGCCCCGCGCGCGCCTGGGCGCGGCAGGGCATCGCCACCTATGCCTACGACCAGCGCGGCTTCGGCGCCGGCCCGCGGCCGGGCATCTGGGCCGGCGCCGACACGCTGGCGGCCGACCTGGAAGCGGCGGTGCGGGCGGTCTCGGCGCGCCACCCTGACACGCCGCTGCATCTGCTGGGCGAGAGCATGGGCGGCGCGGTGATCCTGGCCGCGCTGACCGACCCGGCCCCGGGACGCGCCGCCGAACTGGCCGGGCGCATCGACAGCGCCGTGCTCTCGGCGCCGGCCCTGTGGGGGCGCCAGAGCATGAATCCGTTCTACCGCGCCATGCTGTGGCTGAGCGCGCGGCTGGTGCCCGGCATGCGCGTGGAGCCGCCGGCCAACCTGCGCATCACCCCTTCGGACAATCTGGCGATGCTGCGCTCGCTGGGCAGCGACCCGCGGGTGCTCAAGCGCACCCGCATGGATACGCTGGCCGGGCTGGTCGAGCTGATGAGCCGCGCCGAAGAAGGCATGGCCCGCCTGCCCGCCGGGCTGCCGCTGCTGGTGCTCTACGGCCAGAACGAAGAGGTGCTGCCGCGCCCCTCGGTCACGCAGGCGCTCGAACGCTGGGGCCAGGCCAGCCTGGACCGGCCGGTGCGCGTGGCCGTCTACGGGCAGGGCTACCACATGCTGCTGCGCGACGTTTGCGCCCGCGCCGTCTGGCACGACGTCGCGGCCTGGGTCCAGGCGCCCGGCACGCCGCCGGCCTACGGGCTGGGCACCGGGGCCTGGGCGCCGGACAAGCCCAAGGTGGACGGGCCGGCGGCCGACGCAAGAACGGTGGCCTGTCCACAAGGGGTGGAGCAGTTGGACTGGCGGGCCGGTTGACCACGGCACGCATGCTTGCCCTGGGCTGCGGGCGATTCCTTCCCGGAATCCCGATGCCCACTCTTCATCGCATCCTTCCCGTCCGCGTGGGATAGTTGCCGCACCCATAAGCATCCGAGAGGAGACGAACATGAACGAGACGCGCATCGCTATTTCATCCCCCGCCAGGCGCGCCGGCCTGCGCCGCCTGGCCGCGCTGGGCCTGGCCGCCGCCCTGCTGCCCGCCGCCGCCGTGGCCGCGCCCGCGGCCAACTGGCCCAGCAAGCCGGTCCGGGTGGTGGTGCCTTACGCGCCCGGCGGCATTGCCGACATCGCCGCGCGTTCGGTCGCGCAGAAGCTGGCCGAGCAGACCGGCCAGCCCTTCGTGGTCGAGAACAAGCCGGGCGCGGACACGCGCATCGGCACCGAGTTCGTGGCGCGCGCGGCCGGCGACGACCACCTGCTGCTGCTGGCCGGCGGCGGTTTCGCGGTCAACAACGCCTTGTTCGACAAGCTGCCCTACGACACCGCCAAGGACTTCGTGCCCATCGGCCTGGTCGTGTCCAACCCGCTGCTGCTGGTCACCGGCGCCAACCAGCCCTATGCCAAGGTCAGCGATTTCGTCGATGCCGCGCGGGCCGGCAAGCCCGTCACGCTGGCCTCGGGCGGGCGCGGCACGCTCAGCCACATGTCCATGGAACTGCTGGCTTCCAACACCCAGGTGCCCATCACGCACGTGCCTTACAAGGGCGGCTCGGCGCATACGGCCGACGTGGTCAGCGGGCTGGTCTCGGGCATTTTCGAGAATCCCAGTTCGGCCTTGCCGCTGGTGCGCAGCGGCAAGTACGTGCCCATCGCCGTCACCAGCAGCAAGCGCAGCGCGGCCCTGCCTGACGTGCCGACCGTGGCCGAGAGCGGCGTGTCCGATTTCGAGGTCATCAACTGGTTCGGCCTGTTCGCGCCGGCCGGCATTTCCGGCGAGGTGGCCCAGCGCATGGCGCACGAACTCAAGCAGGCGCTGTCCGCGCCGGACCTGCGCCAGCGCTTCGCCAACGATGGCGTGGACGTGGGCGGCCCCATGCTGGCCGACTTCGGCGCCTTCGTGGCCGACGAAACCGCCAAATGGGGCGATATCGTGCAACGCCGCGGCATCCGCGGCGACCAGTGAGGCAAGCCGTGTCCGCCATCGAGCCGTCCCCGCTGCCGCCCGCCATCGACGCCGAACTGCAGTCCTTCCTGGCGCTGATCGCCGGCATCGAGGCCGATGAGCCCGCCGACCCGGCCCATCCGCTGGCCCGGCGCCGGCGCATCGGCGAGCGTGTCGCCCAGGCGCTGCCCCAGGGCCCGACCCTGGCGGTGCGGCGCCAGGACCTGGATTGCCCCGCGCCCGGGGGCCATGCCATCGCGCTGCGCCTGTACCACCCCGGCCCGCCCTCGGGCACGCCCGCCGGGCTGATGGTGTATTTCCATGGCGGAGGCTGGACCGTGGGCGATATCGCCAGCCACGACAAGCTGTGCGCGCGCCTGGCGCACGAGACCGGCTGGCAGGTGGCCAGCGTGGACTACCGCCGTGCGCCCGAGCATCCCTATCCCGCGCCGCTGGACGATTGCTGGCAAGCCCTGCAATGGCTGCTGGCCCAGCCGCGGCAGGGGCCGGGCGCGGCAGGCCGGCCCGTGGCCCTGGGCGGCGACAGCGCCGGCGCGCACCTGGCGCTGGGCTGCGCCATGCGCGCCGTGCAGCAGGGCGGGCCGGCCATCGACCGGCTGCTGCTGTTCTATCCGCCGGTGCGGCCCGATACCGATACGCCCAGCATGCGCCAGTTCGCCCAAGGCCCCGGCCTGACCGCGGCGGCCATGCGGGCCTATTGGCAAGCGTATGCCGGCGCCGCCCCGGCCGACGACCCCATGCTGGACCTGACGCGCTGGCGGCGGCTGGCCGAACTGCCGCCGGCCGTGGTCATGACGGCCGAATGCGACGTGCTGCGCGACGAGGGCGAGGCCTATGCCCAGGCGTGGCGGCAGGCGGGCGGGCGCGTCACGCTGATGCGCGCGCGCGGCATGACGCATGGTTTCGCCCGCATGCTGACCGCCAGCGCCGCGGCCTGCGCGCATGTGCGGGACGCCTGCCGGGCGTTGCTGCAGGCGCGGTGATCCTGGCGCGGCGCCGTCATGCCCGCGGCGCCGCGCGGCCTGGCTGGCGCCGTGCCGGGCCGCGGGCCGGCTGGTAGGCCACGCTGATCGAGACGCTGGACAGCCATTCCTGCACCAGTTCGTCGGCGCGGGCCTTGAGCCAGTCGCCCACGGTGCGCAGCGCCGCCGGCGCCTGGCCGTCGCCGTCGCGCAGCACCAGGTAATAGCCGCTGCTGCCCACCATCACTTCGTCGAAGGGCGCGGCCAGCTCGCCGCTGGCCAGGTGCTTGCGCACCAGCAGGCGCGGCACGATGCCCACGCCCAACTGCGCGTGCAGCGCCTCGATCATCACCGAATAATGGTCGTAGGCCTGCCCGGCCGGGGGCAGTTCGAGCCCGGCGCCCATCGCCTGGCTCCACTCCGACCAGGCGCTGGGGTACAGCACGTGGCTCAGGCGCCTGACCGCGTGCAGGTCGGCCGGCTCGGCGATGCGGTGCGCCGCCAGCAAGGCGGGTGCGGCCACCACGCACATCTCGCGCCCGAACAGGTAGCGCGCCCGCACGCCCTGCCACATGCCCGAGCCGAAACGGATCTCGGCATCCAGGTCCAGCCGGGACGAGGGCGTGCTCAGCAGCCTGGGCGTGAGCCGCAGGTCGATCTCGGGATGCTCGCGGGCAAAGCGCGGCAGCAGCGAGATCAGCCAGAACTGCAGGACGGCCGGCGGCGCCAGCAGGCTGACCATCTGCTGCTCGATGGGCGGGCTGGCGATGCGCTCGGCCGCGCGCAGGATCTGTTCCAGGGCCGGCTCGACGGCCTGCAGGAACTGCCGGCCCGGCTCGGTCAGGGCCACGCCCCCGGCCCGGGTGAGCAGGGGCACGCCCAGGTTGTCCTCCAGCAGGGCGATGTGCTTGCTGACCGCGCTCTGGGTCAGGTGCACGCTTTCGGCCGCGCGGGTGAAGCTGCCCAGCCGGGCGACGGCGACGAATACCTGCAGCGTGGCCAGCGAGAAGGCAGGGCGGTGGAAGTTCATCGGGCGATGGTAACCCGCCCGCCGGCCCGCCGCGCGGCCCGTTTGGCTAGGTTCAGGCCGGCTGCATGATGCGCGCCGTCAGCCGCAGGTACCAGCGCGCCACCCATACGCTGGCCGCGCCCAGCAGCGCGCCGGCGGCGATGTCCGCCGGAAAGTGCAGCCCGGCGACCATGCTCAGGCTGCAGCCCACGGCGGCATAGGCCAGCAAGGCCCGGCGCGCGCCCTTGCCGGCATGGCGCCAGAACAGGCAGGCGAACATCACGGCAACGGTCGCGTTGACGGAGGGAAACCCGTCCAGCCAGGCGGGAAAGGCCTGGACCACCATCCATTCCTCGTACAGGTACCAGGGGCGGGGCAGGGGAGCCAGGCGCTCGATGGTGACCAGCGCGCACATGACCACCGAGAAGGACAGCACCAGCGTGGCCAGGATCTCGCCCAGCGTCTCGCCCTGGGGGCGGCGCCCGGTGTGCAGCAGCATCAGGTAGCGCGCGCACAGGGCCAGCACCACCAGGGCCGCGCCCACGTAGCCGTAGCCGTGGCTGAGCACCCGCCAGGCGGGGTCCAGCGAGGAAAAGTGCAGGGCGCGAAAGCCTTGGTACAGCCATTCGTTCAGCCCGGCCCAGTCGTATGCGATTGCTTTCATGGCGTCTTGGGTGCTGGGAAACGTTGACGCCCATTTTTCTGTGCTTGCAGTTTCCTGTCAGCCTGCCTGCGGCGCCTGGCCGATTTATTTCCTGGGAATGTTCATTTTTATGGACCTTGTTGAACGTAAATGTTCATCCTGATTGATATTTCCGGAATGCATTGCCCCGCCTTGCCGTCTCGCTATCAAATGTCCGGTCCGGGGCCTGCGGGCCCATCGAACTGTGCCCCATCTTCGCGCATTGTGCTTGCATCCGACCTTTAGATGACGCTTATTCCCCTGATCGTCGCGGCCTTCGCCGCCTCCCCGATCGTTTTCCTGCTCAGCCGCGCCGCCAGCCCTGCCTGGGCCGCGCTGCTGCCTGCCGGCCTGTTCTGCGGCTTCGCGCTGCAGGCCGGCACGGTGCTGCACGCCGGCGCGGTCCTGGACACCGCCAGCTGGATCCCGGCGCTGGGCATCACGATGGCCTTCCGGCTGGATGCGCTGTCGCTGGTGTTCGCATTGCTGATCACCGGCATCGGTACGTTCATTTTCCTTTACGCGTCCGCCTACCTGTCGCGCGACTGGACGACGCCGCGTTTCTTCACCACCTTGACGTTGTTCATGGCCGCCATGCTGGGCGCGGTGCTGGCCGACGACCTGGTAAGCCTGATCGTGTTCTGGGAGCTCACCAGCCTGACTTCCTTCATGCTGATCGGCTACGACCCGTCCAGCGCCCAATCGCGCCGCTCGGCCCAGCAAGGCCTGCTGATCACCGTGGGCGGCGGCCTGGCGCTGCTGACCGGCGTCATCCTGCTGGGCTCGGCGCTGGGCACCTACCGCATCACCGAGATCCTGGCCGCGCCCTCGGCCGAGCTGTTCGCGCAGCCGCTGGGCACCGCCATCGTCCTGCTCATCGCGCTGGGGGCCTTCAGCAAGTCCGCCCAGGCGCCGCTGCATGCGTGGCTGCCCAACGCCATGGTCGCGCCCACGCCCGTGTCGGCCTACCTGCACTCGGCTACCATGGTCAAGCTGGGCGTGTACCTGCTGGCGCGGATGAACCCGGCGCTGTCCGAAAGCCCGCTGTGGACCCCCCTGCTGGTCACGGTGGGCCTGGCGACCATGTTCGTGGGCACGGTGCTGGCCGCGCGCCAGACCGACCTCAAGCGGCTGCTGGCCTATTCCACCGTCGTCTCGCTGGGCACGCTGGTCGTGCTGGTGGGCACCAGCCTGGAGATCGGCGCCATCGCCATGGCGACCTTCCTGCTCGTGCATGCCTTGTACAAGGCCAGCCTGTTCATGGTGGCGGGGATCATCGACCACGAGGTCGGCACGCGCGATGCCTCCACCCTTGGGCGCCTGGCCCGCCACATGCCCAAGACTGCCGTGGTGGCCTGCCTGGCGGCGTTGTCCATGGCGGGCATCCCGCCGTTGCTGGGCTTTCTCGGCAAGGAGCTGGTCTACGAGGCCGGGCTGACGGCCGAGCTGCCCTGGCTGGCGATGGGCGTGACGCTGCTGGCCAACGCCTGCATGGTCACCATCGGCGCGCTCATCAGCCTGCGCTGCTTCTTCGGCAAGGACGACACGGCCCTGAAGGCCGCCGGCGCCGCGCCGCACGACCCGCCGCTGGCCATGTGGATCGGGCCGATGATCCTGGCGGCCCTGGGCCTGGGGCTGGGGCTGGTGCCCGGCGCCCTGCAGGCGCTGGTGGCCGAGGTCGCCGCCGCGGTGCACGGCCAGCCGGTCGACGTCAGCCTGAGCCTGTGGCATGGCCTGACGCCCATGCTGGCGCTCAGCGGCGTGACGCTGCTGCTGGGCGTGGCCGGCTACCTGGGCTGGCAGCGGCTGCGCGAGGGCGTGGGCCGGCTGTCCTTCATCGACCGCTGGGGCACCGACGCGCTCTACGACAAGGCGCTGGACGGCGTGCTGCGCGGGGCCACGTGGCAGACGCGCATGATCCAGACCGGCAGCCTGCGCCACTACATGGCCATGAGCATCGGCATCGTGTCGGTCGCGGTGCTGGGCTGGCTGCTGGCGCGCGGCGGGCTGTCGATTTCGCTGTCCGGGCCCGACCGCCTGGGCATGGAGCTGGTCCTGCCGCTGCTGCTGATCATCGCCTCGCTGGCCGTGCTGCGCGCCCGCAGCTTCGTGCAGGGCATCATCGCCGCCGGCATGGTCGGCTTCGGGCTGGCGGTGGTGTTCCTGTTCGGCGGCGCGCCCGACCTGGCCTTCACCCAGTTCTCCGTCGAGGCGCTGGCCATCGTCATCTTCCTGGCCCTGATCGGCCACATGCCTTTCCGCGCGGCCGACCCGCGCACTTCGTCGCAGCATTGGCGCGACGCGGGCGTGGCGGCGGCCTTCGGCCTGATGATCACGGTCGTACTGGCCAGCGTCGTCTCGCTGCCCTTCGACCCGGCCCTGTCCGATTACTTCCGCATGGCCAGCTACCCCGAAGCGCATGGACGCAACCTGGTCAACGTCATCATCGTCGACTTCCGCGCCATCGACACGCTGGGCGAGATCGCCGTGCTGGGCCTGGCGGCCCTGGCGGCCGTGGCCGTGTTCTTCGGCGCGGAAAAGCGCGAGGAGCTGCCGGGCAGCCAAGCGCGCGCCGGCCAAGGGAGCAAGCCATGAATTCCGTGATCTTCCGGGTGGGTTCCTGTTTCGTCCTGCCCTTTGCCCTGCTGCTGTCGCTCTACCTGCTCTGGCGCGGCCATAACGAACCGGGCGGCGGTTTCGTCGGCGGCCTGGTGGCGGCAGCCGGCTTTGCCAGCTACGCCCTGCCGCGCGGCTACGCGGCGCTCAAGCGCGTGATGCCCATCGATTCGCTGCAGCTGCTGGCCATCGGGCTGGCCCTGGCGCTGCTCTCGGGCCTGCCGGGCCTGCTGGGCAACGCGGCCTTCATGACGCACGCCTGGACCGAACTGGGCGGCGTGGCCGTGGGCACGGCGTTGCTGTTCGACATCGGCGTGTACCTGACCGTGCTCGGGGCCATCATCACCTTCGTCGGCTTTTTCCTGGAGCGATAGATGGAAGCCCTCTACATTCCCGCCATCGGCGTGATGGCCGGGACCGCCGCTTATCTGCTGATGTCGCGCAACGTGCTGCGCATGGTGCTGGGCCTGCTGCTCCTGAGCAATGCCGCCAACCTGACGCTGTTCGTGGCCGGCCGGCTGGGTTCGAACCTGCCCCCGCTGATCCTGCAAGGGCAGCAGACCGTCGACCTGAGCGCCAATCCCTTGCCCCAGGCCCTGATCCTGACCGCCATCGTGATTTCCTTCGCGCTGGTCGCCTTTGCCGTCGTCCTGCTGCAGCGCGCGCACAAGCGCCTGCAGGTCATCGACACCGAGCAGATGCGCGAGGCCGAACCCTTGCCCAAGCCCGCTGCCGGCAACAAGGAGCGTGCGTGCTGATGTCCCAACATTTCCTGCTGACGGCCCCCATCGCGGTGCCGCTGGCCTTCGTCGCCCTGACCGCGCTGCTGTGGCGCATGCCCGCCTTGCAGCGCGCCGCCAGCCTGGCCGGCAGCCTGGTGCTGCTGGCCGCGGCGCTGGCGCTGCTGGCGGCCACGGCCGACGGCACCATCCTGGCGACCCAGTTCGGATCCTGGCGCGCGCCCTTCGGCATCAGCTTCGTGGCCGACCGGCTGGCCGCGGCCATGGTGCTGATCACGGCCATCCTGGCGGTGGTCGTGTCGGTCTACCAGCTCAAGGACGGCGAGACCAGCGGCCAGGCCATGTTCCACCCGCTCTATCACGGCCTGCTGCTGGGCGTGGCCGGCGCCTTCCTGACCGGCGACCTGTTCAACCTGTACGTGTGGTTCGAGGTCATGCTGATCTCCTCGTTCGGGCTGCTGGTGCTGGGCGGCACGCGCGAGCAGCTGGACGCGGGCGTCAAGTACGTCACGCTCAACCTGGTGATGACCACCATTTTCCTGGTCTCGGTGGCGCTGCTCTACGGCGCGACCGGCACCCTGAACATGGCCGACCTCGCGCAGAAGGTGCCGCTCATCGAGAACACCGGCCTGGTCAGCACGCTGGCGCTGATGTTCTTCCTGGCCTTCGGCTCCAAGGCGGCGCTGTTCCCGCTGTTCTTCTGGCTGCCGGCCTCCTACCACACGGCCAGCACGCCGGTGCTGGCGATCTTCGCGGCGCTGCTGACCAAGGTGGGCGTCTATGCCATCGTGCGCAGCTTCACCCTGATCTTCCCGATGGACGGGGCGCTGGGCTGGGTGATCGCGCTGGTGGCCGGCCTGACCATGATCACCGGCGTGCTGGGCGCGGCCTCGCATTTCGACGTGCGCAAGATCCTGTCCTTCCACATCATCAGCCAGATCGGCTACATGCTGGCCGGCGTGGCCATCGCCACGCCGCTGGCGCTGGCCGGGGCGGTGTTCTACATCGTCCACCACATCATCGTGAAGGCCAATCTCTTCCTGATCGGCGGCATCATCAAGCGCCGCGCCGGCTCCTACGATCTCAAGCGGGTGGGCGGCCTGCACCGCAGCGCGCCGCTGCTGGCCATCCTGTTCTGCGTGCCGGCGCTGTCGCTGGCCGGCCTGCCGCCGCTCTCGGGCTTCTGGGCCAAGTTCCTGGTCATCAAGCCCGGCCTGGACGCCGGCCACGTCTACCTGGCCGCCACGGCGCTGCTGGTGGGTGTGCTCACGCTCTATTCCATGCTCAAGATCTGGAACGAGGCCTTCTGGAAGGACCATCCCGAAGGCGGGCAGCGGGCCGTGCCGCCCCAGCCCACCGGCTGGAGCCACTACCTGCCCATCGTGGCGCTGTCGCTGATCACGCTGGCCATCGGCCTGAATCCCGAGCCCTTCGCCGACTTTTCCATGCAAGCCGCCGGCCAGCTGTCCGACAGCAGCGGCTACGTGAACGCCGTATTGGGGAACGACCATGCGCCGGATTAAATGGTTGATCGACTGGATATCGCTGGCCCTGCTGTTCGGCAAGGAGCTGGTCAAGTCCGTGCACGACGTCGTGCTCAACATCATCAATCCGCGCCGCGTGACGGCCAGCGCCATCGTGGCGGTGCCGCTGGACGTCAAGAGCGAGCTGGGCGTCACGCTGCTGGCCAACATGGTGACCCTGACCCCCGGCACCACGACGCTGTATGTCTCGGATGACCGCAAATTCCTCTACGCCCACGTGATGAACTATTCCGAGGGCGTGGTGGACGATATCAAGCAGGGCTTCGAGCAGAAGATCCTGAAGGTGCTGCCATGACCATAGAAACCGTAATGCCCTATGCCATCGAGTTCAGCAAGCTGATGCTGTTCATCGCCATGCTGGTGGTGGGCATCCGCATCGTGCGCGGGCCGCACGCGGCCGACCGCGTGGTCGCGCTGGACATGCTGTGCCTGCTCGGCGTGGGCGCGGCCGCCCTGGCGGCCGTCTCCACCGGCTCGATCGCCTTCGTCGACGTGGTGCTGGGCGTGGCGCTGATCGGCTTTCTGGCCACCGTGGCGTTTGCCGCCTTCATCGAGCGCGGCACGCAAAGCGACAAGGAGTGACGGCGATGCTGATGTGGCTGGCTGCTTTCTTTCTGGTCTCGGGTTCGATCATCACCCTGATCGCCGCCGTGGGCGTGCTGCGGCTGCCCGACTTCTTCATGCGCATGCATGCGGCCACCAAGGCTGGCGTGTTCGGTTCGGGCCTGATCCTGCTGGGCGTGGGCTTTTTCGAGCCGAGCTGGGGCACCTGGATCAAGATCGGCCTGGCGATCTTTTTTCTGCTGCTGACCACGCCCATGGCCGGCCACCTGCTGGGCAAGGCCGGGTTCATCGGCGGCGCGAACCTGTGGCGCGGCACCACCCACAATGCCCTGCAGGAAGTGCTGGCGCCGGGCGAGTTCGTCGAGCGCCACATGAGCGAGCCGGGGCGGGACGAGGACGCTGCTATCATTGCCCGGGCGCAGGCGCCGTCCCGGGCACGCTAGCGCCGCCCGTGTCCGCCTTGCCTGAAGTCTGATCGTACTGCCGTGCCTGTCGGTACCGGGAGAGCAATGTTCGCATGGTATTTCCGCCTTCCCTTGCTGGTACGCGTGCCATTGCTTTCGGCGGTCCTGATCTTCCTGATCGCCATGGCGGTCATGCAGATCTCCATATTCAGCCTGACCTCGCAATATGAGCGCCAGACCGAGCGGGTAGGGCAGGTCTACCTGGACGGCCTGTCGGCCGCGGTGGCCGTCGCCTACCGCGAGCGCGACATCCCGGCCATCGACCGGGCGCTCGAGCGCTCGCTCAGCGTATACCTGGGCGTGGTCGACCGCCAGCTGGCGGTCATCGACCGCCAGGACGGCGTGCTGGCCCACCGCGCCGGCCCCAACCTGGGCCAGACCAGCGCGCCCCCGCCGCAGGTCTACGAGCTGCCCAAGGGCTATGCCTACGACGCGGCCTCGCGCAGCCTGTGGGTCTGGCGCGAACTCGATGGCAGCGGCATCGTGGCCGCCAACCTGGACATCTCCGATTTTGCCCGCGAGCGTTCCGCGCTGCGCTGGCGCCTGGTGCTGGTCGGGCTGGCGCTGAGCCTGCTGGCCGCCCTGGGCGGCTACCTGGTCATCCGCCGCATCCAGCATCCGCTCGGCGTGCTGAGCGTGCAGCTGCACCGGGCCGCGGCCTTCGGGGCCGAGAAGATCCCCGAGGCGGAAATCTCCGGGCAGGACGGCCAGGCCCAGACTCTCATGCACGCCTACAACGAATTGGTGCAGGCCGTGCAGGACCGCGAGCTGATCACGGAACGCCTGGCGCGCCAGGATCGCCAGGCGCTGCTGGGCCGCATCGCCGCGACCCTGGCGCACGAGATCCGCAATCCGCTGACCGGCATCATGACGGCCCTGCAGACCGTGCGCATGTATGGCGACGACGCGGCCAGCCGCAACGAGGCCCTGGACTTCGTCGATCGCGGCATACAATCGCTGCAGGGCGTGGCCCAGGCGACGCTGGACATCTACCGTCCCAGCGCGCGCGGCCCGGCGCTGACGCTGCGCGACCTCGAGGACGTGGCCCTGCTGGTCGAGCCGCATGCCCGGCGCAGGGACGTGGCGCTCCAGACCTCGCTGCGGCTGCCGGCGGCCGTCGGCCTGGATGCTTTCAAGATGCGGCAGATCGCCCTGAACCTGCTGCTCAATGCCATCCAGACCTCGCCGCCGCAGGGCACCGTGCGCTACGAGGCCAGTTGCGCGCAGGGCGTCTTTTGCCTGAGCGTCTCGGACCAGGGGCCCGGCCTGCCCGGCCCCATGCGCGAGTTCCTGCTGGCCGGACAGGCCGAGCCGGCCGAGGCCTCGCTGGGCATCGCCACGATACGCAGGCTGGCCATGGAGATGCGCGGCCGCATCGCGGTGCAGGACCGTCCGGGCGCTGGCGCCGAAATCCGATTGACTTTCGAGATCCCCGAAGAGGACGTCAAACCATGAAGCGTCAGGCACTCGATGTGCTGCTGGTGGAAGACGATGGCGTGCTGGGCGGCGCCGTGGCCCAGCGCCTGCGCCTGGAGGGCTTGTCCGTGCTGTGGGTGCAAAGCGCGGCGCAGGCGATCGAGGCGCTGCAGCGCCACGACCCGGCCCTGATGCTCTCGGACATCCGCCTGCCCGACGGCACCGGCGAGGATGTCTTTCGCCAGGCCGCGCGCCTGCTTGCCGACACCGAGGTCATGTTCGCCACCGCCTATGCCGAGGTCGCGCAGGCGGTGGCCCTGGTCAAGGCCGGCGCCAGCGACTATCTCATCAAGCCTTACGACATCAATGACCTGGTGCGGCGCATCAAGGCCACGCTCTCGCGCGCCCACCTGCCCAAGGGGGTCCGCACCGCCTTTCGCAGCTTCCATCATGATTCGGCCGAGATGGCGGCGCTGATGGGCCAGCTCAAGCGCCTGGCCCGGGAAAACTTTCCCATCCTGCTGATGGGCGAGACCGGCACAGGCAAGGAAATGGCCGCCCGGCTCGTCCACGAGGCTTCCGACCGCGCGGCCGCGCCCTTCATTCCCGTCAGTTGCGCCGACATTTCCGACGTGGCGCTCGAGAGCAAGTATTTCGGCCACGAGGCCGGGGCCTTTCCCAATGCCGTCTCGCGCAAGGCCGGCGTGCTGGAGGACGTGGGCGGCGGCACGCTGTTCCTGGACGAGGTGTGCGAAATGCATCCCAAGATGCAGGCGGCGCTGGTGCGGGTGCTGCAGGACGGCCATTTCAGGCGGCTGGGCGGGGACGAGCCCATCCGCTTCGAAGGCCGCATCGTGGCGGCCACCAATGCCGACGTGCAGGAAGCGCTGGCTGCCGGCCGCCTGCGCCAGGACCTGTATTACCGCCTGCAGGGCGCGCAGCTGACCATCCCGCCGCTGCGCCGGCGCGTGCCCGAGATCCTGCCGCTGGCCGAGCGCCTGCTCGAGTCCTATGGCGGCGCCAGTCCCCTGGCGCCATTCACGCTGTCGCCGGCGGCCCGCAGCGCCCTGGTCACGCACGCCTGGCCGGGCAACGTGCGCGAGCTGGGCAACCGTATCGCCCAGGCCTGCGCGCTGGCCGAATCTTCCACGCTGGGGCCGGCCGACCTGTTTCCCGAGCACAAGGGGCGCGACGCCGGCGAGCCTTCGCTGGCGCGCGTGCGCGCCGAGGCCGAGCGCGAGGAGATCGAGCGCGTGATCGCCGAGTCCGGCGGCCGGCTGGGCGAGGCCGCCAAGCGGCTGGGCATCTCGCGCACCACCTTGTGGAAGCGGCGCCGGGCCAACGGCGGCGGCGCGTAGCGGCCGCCGGCCCGGCCCGGCCAAGCCTTATTCCACGTACTTGGCGTATACCGCCAGCACCATTCTTTCCGAGCGCGTCAGGTATTGCTCCAGCTCCTGGGCGGCGGTGTCGGGCCGGCCTGATTCCAGCAGTTCGATCAACTGGTTGTTCATGTCGATGAACGGCGCGTGCAGGTACTCGGGATCGTCCACCAGCCCGAAGGCCAGCCGCAGTTCGGCCGCGATCTGGTCGTAGAAGGTACTCAGGCGCTCGCTGTCGGCCAGCGCGATGATGGCGGCGTGGAACTCCATGTTGGCGGTGGCCACCGTGCGCCAGTCGGCGGTTTCCTGGGCCGCGTAGGCTTTCTGGATGGCCTGGCGCATGCGCTTGCCGGCAGGATGGCGCGGATAGGCCTGGCTCAGCGCGCGGCATTCGACCACGCGGCGCACCCGATAGATGTCGATGATGGCGGCGATGCTGGGCGTGGCGACGAACACCCCGCGGTTCGATTCGTGGCGCAGCAGCCCTTCCTTGGTCAGCAGGCGGAACGACTCGCGCAGCGTGTTGCGCGAAATGCCCAGTTTTTCGCTGAGGGCGGCTTCCGGCAGGCGCTGGTTGGGACGCAGCTCGCCGTTGACCAGTTGCGCGCGGATCTGCTCGGTGACCTTCTGGATCAGCGTCAGCGTGCTGCTGGACGGTTCTTGTGTGGCGGACATCGGGTTTCCATGCAAAGGCGGGCGGGACGGGCGCGGCTTGGCCGCTCGAGGTGCTTTGTAGCACGAACGAAGGGCGCGGACGGACAATGCGCGCCCTGCGAGCGCGTAAAAATGCCGGCTCTTGCCCGATATTGCTGCTTTTTAAGCATAGTCTGGCATGGTGATAGAGAATTATTGTTCAACAATAATGCAGGCCGGAAGTGGGCCAGCAGCAGGCCGGAAACGGGCCAAGGTGCCGGCTTGCCGGCCTGTCCGCCTTCCTGCAGGCGTGCGCGCAGAATGCCTTGCTACAAGGCGAAACCTTTGCTTGCAAGGTGCGCTGCCGCCCTACTGGCGGCATGGTTGCTTGCCCGGGGCGCATGTTCGCGCCGGAGGTGGGCGGGCCTATACGGGTTTTTCCTAATGCGCTTCCCACATTGCTGCAATACTCTAGCCTTCAATGTGTCAATCCTAGGCATTTTGTCCGATCAAGAAGAATAGTTGTTCAACATTTGAGGGGAAAGCGATGCGTAGCATGACCAGCCATGCCGCGTCCAGGCGGCGTCCGGCCGCCGGGCGTGAGGCGATCCGTCCAGGCTGACTAGGGGCGCGCGGCCGGTGCGGCCGCGCGCAGGCGAGTGCGGCGCCCGGCGGGCGCCTCGCGCCGCGCGCGCGGTCCCTCCGGCCGGTCCGGCCCGGCCTCTTCTGTGATTTTGACTTCCTCCCTGCGCGCAGGCCGCGCCGGGCAAGGGCGTTCGTTTGTCCGGAATCGGCTGGACCGGCAGGTATCGCCGGATGTCCGCACGGCCGCGTTGGCGCCACCGCCGGCGCAAGGCCCGGGACACCGGGATAGGGGAGGCCGGCCGACCCCGCGGGCAGCGCCAGGGCTGCGGCGGGCGAGGGCGGCGAATTCGGGGGGCCATGGTGATGCACCCGTGTTTTCAATCAGGGAGATCGAAGTGAGAAAGCTCAAGTCAGGCAAATGGGCGTTGGCGGCGATGGCGGTTCTGGTATTGAACGCCTGCGGCGGCAGCGATGACGATGACGAAAAGGATCCCGGCGCGCCGCCGGAGCCCGCGCCCGAGGCCGTCTCGTGCCGCTGGGACCGCGACGTGCAGCTGGCGTTCGAGGAGCGCCGCCTGGACACCCCGCTGCCCTTCTCGGGTGCGAATGTCATCAACAGCGACCAGACCCCGCTGGCCACGCGCATCGTGACGGCCGCGGGTTTCCAGGATTTTGCACCGGAATTCGCCGCCGCCCTGTGCGATGACGAGGGCCACACCGTCGTGCGCAGCCAGGAAGAAGCCGTCGATCTGGTGCGCGAAAAAGGCCAGGCCCTGTGGCGCGCCGCGGTCGATCGCGTGCAAGGCCGGCGCGAGGCTCGCGAAGGCGAGACGCTGCCGCGCAGCGACGACCGCATGCTGTACTGGACCCGCGTGCAGATGACCAAGGTGCTGCGCCAATGGGTGCCCGAATGGGGCATGAGCGCCGACCAGATGTCCGAGCTGCAATGGGAGTTCGAGCGGGCCTCGCGGGGCCAGTACGACATCGACCTGCCCGAGGGCGACGCGCCTTCGGGCAAGCCCTATCGGCGCATGATCATCAGCGGCTTTGACGTCTTTACGCTGGGCACGCCTGGCGTGCCCAATACCGGCCTGCGCAACGGCAACCCCTCGGGCGCGACGGCGCTGGAGATGGACGGCCGCGAATACACGCTGTCCGACGGGTCGGTGCTGCGCGTGGAAGCCTACGTGCTGCCCGTCAGCTACGATCCCTTCAACCGCGGCATGCAGGAAGACACCCTCGGGCCCTGGTTCCAGCCCGGTCCCAAGCAGGTCCATGCCTCGCTGACCTACAGCCAGGGCGGCAGCAACATCTTCTGGCTGGAAGAGTTCAACGCGCGCTTTCACGGCTCCTCGGCCGGCAACGACGGCATCGTCTATTGCCCGGGCAGCCTGAGGCTGCCGGCGGTGGTGCTGCCCTTGGGCACGCTCACCACCGAAGGCGCCGATCCGATCACGCTGCCCGGTTCGGGCTGCAATACGGTCGTGCAGGAGCGCTGGTACGGCTCGGATACGATCTCGGCGTGGAAGAAGGACCATCCGCCCCAGTTCACGGTGGCCTCGCTGCCCGTCGAGCAGATGCTGGCGGCCAACACCCAGCAAGGCGTGCTGCGCCCGCCCGGCGCCACCAGCGACGGCACCGACGGCTTTGACGTGACCTGGCATACCAACTACGACTATTTCCCCGACTGCTCCAGCACCACGACGGTCAACGTGCCCTGGCACGGCGTCAGGAACGCCATGCCCGATCCATCGCAGGTGCAGACGCCCGATCCGTCCTGGTGCTCGCGACGTGGCGGCGGCGGCGACTATCTTTCCAACGAGAGCGCCTACCGCAACACGCTGCTGCGCGACGTGATGGGGCTGAACATCCCGGCCGGCCACATCCACATCCCGGTGATGAACAACTTCTACAACGGCACGGCAGCCGCCGGCGGCTATCCGCGCGACGACAACTCGTACACCGATGCGCGTTTCGAAGCCTACCGCACGGCCATTGTGGAACAATCGAAGAAGCTGGCGATCGTCGTCGGCGAGAGCCTGGTCACTGGCGGACCGGCCAAGTAAACCTCGACGCTAAGGAGCCATCATGAAACTCAAGACTTTGCTGCTTGCCGCCGGCCTGGCGTTCTCGGCCGGCGTGCTGGCCCAGCCCAGCATGTACTACCTGTGGAAGAACCCGAGCACCGGCCAGACCGTGTGCGAGCCCGAATCGCCGGGCAAGGGGTGGGTGAAGGTCAGCGAGCAGGTCTATCAAGACCTGGAGTGCAAGACGCCGCTGTGATGCGCGCGATGCCGGCCCTGGACGCTGTCCGCGCCCGGGGCCGGCGCAAAAAGCGTATCGCCTGGCCGTCGAAGGGTGATGCGCGGGTTGTGCGCCTGGCGGTGCCAAAGCAAAAGGGCCTGCGGATTTCTCACGCAAGCCCTAGGTATCTTTGGCGGAGCGGACGGGGCTCGAACCCGCGACCCCCGGCGTGACAGGCCGGTATTCTAACCAACTGAACTACCGCTCCGCAGCGGTATACTGACTACGCAGCAGCTTAGGAAATAAGCTGGCGTCCCCTAGGGGATTCGAACCCCTGTACTCACCGTGAAAGGGTGATGTCCTAGGCCTCTAGACGAAGGGGACAGGACCGTGCTGCATTTTACTGACTGCATTTTACTGATTTACTGCCTTCTTCGCTTTCAGTGGTGGAGGTAAGCGGGATCGAACCGCTGACCTCTTGCATGCCATGCAAGCGCTCTCCCAGCTGAGCTATACCCCCGATCTGGTTGCCGTCACTACAGTTTTCTTGCACTGTCCTGCTTGAAAACTGCTGTGTCAGCAGCGAAGAAACGAGATTATGCACAAGTTTTTTTCCGTGTGCAAGTCCCCCTGCGCATCGGACATAAAAAAATCGAAAATTTTTCGCGGACGGCGCCACTAGGCGCTCAACGCCGGTAGGGCGTGTGCTCGTTCAGTTCGTCCATATAGGCATCCAGGCCGGCCGCCTCGCGGCGCAGGAAATCCTCCACCGCCTGAGCAAAGGCCGGGTGGGCGAGCCAGTGCGCCGAGCGGGTGGCCACGGGCATCAGGCCGCGCGCCAGCTTGTGCTCGCCTTGCGCCCCGCCCTCGAATACGCGGATGCCCTGGCCGATGGCCCACTCGATCGGGGTGTAGTAGCACAGTTCGAAGTGCAGGCAGGATATCTCGGCCAGCGCGCCCCAATAGCGTCCGTACAGGCGCGGTTCGCCGCCGGGCGCATCGCGCAGCAGCAGGCTGGCGGCGACGGGCTGGCCATCGAGCAGGGCCTGGGCCATGACGCAGTGCGCCGGCAGCTGCTGTCCCAGGTGCAGGAAGAAGGCCGGGCGCAGGTAGGGCTCCTGCGCGCGCTGCAGATAGGTGTTGGCATAGCAGCGATAGAAAAAGCGCCAGTCCTGCTCGCCGATGTCGGCGCCTTGCAGCACGCGTACGCGTACCCCGGCCTGCTCGACCTTGCGGCGCTCGGCGCGGATCTTCTTGCGCTTGGGCTGCGACAGGCTGTCCAGGAATTCGTCGAAGTCGCGCCAGCCCGCGTTGCGCCAATGGAATTGCGTGCCCGCGCGCACCATGAAGCCGGCCCGCCGCAGGCAGCGGGCCTCGGCCTCGGTGGGAAACAGCACGTGCATCGAAGAGGCGCCGCTGTCGCCGGCAAGCTGCGCCAGCGCCTGGGCCAGGTGCTGGCGCGCGGCGTCCTCGCGCGCCAGCAGGCGCATGCCGCCCACCGGCGTGAAGGGCACCGCGCACAGCCATTTGGGGTAATAGCGCAGGCCGTGGCGCGCATAGGCGTCGGCCCAGGCCCAGTCGAACACGTATTCGCCGTAGGAATGGGTCTTCAGGTATAGCGGCGCGGCGCCGGCCAGCGCGCCGCTGGCCGCCTCGCGCAGCAGTGCGTGGCGCGGGATCCAGCCTTGTTCCTCGCCCACGCAGCCGGTGGCCTCCAGGCCGTGCAGAAAGGCGTGGCTGAGCAGGCAGCCCGCCGGGGCGGCCAGTGCGTCCCATTCCTCGGGCCGCACCTGGTCCAGCGTCCCGGCCAGTTCCAGGCGGTAGGCAGTCATGCGGCGCAGGCTTGCGGACGGTTGGACGGGCTCATGCCTGCGCCGCTTCAGGCCCGCGGCCGCCGCAGCGCCAGCGCGGCCAGCAAGAGCGCGGCCAGCAGCAGGATGGGGGCGTTGCCGGCGCGGGCATAGGGCGTCAGGCCTTCGGTGCCCTGTATCGCCAGGCCCAGGACGCCGGGCCGCATGGGCGGCAGCTGGGCCAGCACTTGCCCGTCGGCGTCGATGGCCGCGGTCGCGCCGGTATTGGTGGCCCGCAGCATGGGGCGGGCCAGCTCGATGGCGCGCATGCGCGAGATCTGCAGGTGCTGGCGCAGCGCCCACGAGTCGCCGAACCAGCCCAGGTTGCTGAAATTGACCAGGATGTTCGCGCCGGGCGAGCCGTCCTTGCCGGGGAACAGCGCCGGGCGCAGTTCTTCGCCGAAAACGTCCTCGAAGCAGATGTTGGGCGCGATCTGCCGCCCGCCCAGCGTGAAGGGCGTCTGGCGCGCGGGGCCGCGGTCGAAGTCGCCCAGCGGGATGGACATGGCCTGCACGAACCAGCGAAAGCCCCAGGGGATGAATTCGCCAAAGGGCACCAGGTGGCGCTTGTCATAGCGGTGCGCCGGCCGCCCGGCCATCAGCGCCTGCAAGTCGGTCTGCGCGGTGATGGGCACCACGCTGTTGGTGACGCGACCCTGCTCGCGGTCGCGCAGCGGCGCGCCCAGCAGGATGGTGCTGCCCTGGCGCCCGGCCAGGTCGCGCCAGGCTTGCCACAGCGCCGGCGGCAGCCGGTCCTGGAACACCGGCATAATGGTTTCGGGCAATACGATCAGTTCGGGCGCGGGCGCGTCCGGCCCGGTGGGCGTGCCCGCCAGTTCGAGATGGCGATGCAGGCCGGCCTGCAGCAGTTCGGGATTAAATTTATCGTTCTGGTCGACCGCGCCTTGCACCAGGCGCACCTGCAGCGGCTCGCCGTGCGGCGTCCACCACTGCCATTGCGCCAGCGCCCAGCCGGCCAGCGCCAGCACGATCGCCAACGCGGCGGGAATGGATTGGCGGGGCTCGGCCCGGCGCGGATTCTCGCGCCACAGGAAGGCGATGGCGGCGGCGCAGAAGGCCGACACGAAGGCCACCGCATAGACGCCGCCCAGCGGCGCCCAGCCGGCCAGCGGGCTGTCCAGGTGGGCGTAGCCGGCGTTGAGCCACGGAAAGCCGGTAAAGACGACGCCGCGCAGCCATTCGGCCAGCGTCCAGGCGCCGGCCCAGGCCAGCGCCGCGGGCAGCGCGCCCCGGCGGTGCGCCACCCACCGGGCCAGCCCCGCCGCCAGCGCGAAATACAGCGCCAGGTAGGCGGCCAGCGCCAGCACGCCGGCGGCCGCCAGCGGCGCCGGCATGAAGCCGTAGGTGTGCATGCTGATGTACAGCCAGTACACGCCGATGACGCAGGCGATCCAGCCGAACAGCCAGCCCCCGGCCGCGGCCTGCCGCACCGACCGCGCGTCCAGGCTCAGGCGCGCCAGCACCGCCAGCGCCAGCAAGTGCACCGGCGCCAGCGCCCAGGCGGGCAGGGGATCGGGGGCGAAGACCAGGGCGTAGGCCGCCCCGGCCGCGGCAAGACCCGCCGCGCGCGGGCCGGGCGGGCGCAGGCGCGGCATGCTCAGGCCTGTTCGCCGGTGTCGCCGGTGCGCGGGGCCACGCGCCGCACGCGCAGCCACAGGGCGCGGCGCGCGTCGGCGCGCACCACTTCGATGGCGAGGTTGTCGCGCTCGACCGTGTCGCCGCGGCGGGGGATGCGGCCCAGCTCGGCCGCCAGCCAGCCGCCTACCGTGTCGTAGTCGTCCTCGGGCAGGGCCGCGCCCAGGGCCTCGTTGAAGTCGTCGATGTCGGTGGTGGCCATCACGCGCCAGGACTGGTCGCTTTCGGCGAAGATGGTCTGCTCTTCGTCCTCGTCGAACTCGTCCTCGATGTCGCCCACGATCTGCTCGAGCACGTCTTCCATGGTGACCAGGCCCGAGATGCCGCCGTGCTCGTCGATGACGATGGCCAGGTGGTTGCGGTTGACGCGAAAGTCGCGCAGCAGCACGTTCAGGCGCTTGGACTCGGGGATGAACACGGCCGGGCGCACCAGCGAGCGCAGGTCCAGGCCGGGTTCCAGCATGCAGCGCAGCAGGTCCTTGGCCAGCAGGATGCCGATGATGTTCTCGCGGTCGCCCTCGTAGACGGGAAAGCGCGAATGGGCGGTGTCGATCACCTGCGAGAGCAGGTAGGGCAGCGGCTGGCCGATGTCCAGCATGTCCATGCGCGAGCGCGGCACCATCAGGTCGCCGGCCGTGCCTTCGGAGACGGCCAGCGCGCCCTTGATCATGACGTAGGCTTCGTCGTCCAGCAGGGAGCGCTCGTGGGCGGCCTCCAGGACGGCCTTGATGCTGTCGCGGTCTTGCGGTTCGCGCCGGACCAGGCTCAGCAGCCGGTCCATCAAGGATTTGTTGGAAGAGGATTTGGCAGGGCGGCTTGCCTCTGCCTCGGCAGCAGGATAAGGATCAGACATTGTCCGGGGACAAGAAAAACGAGGCTTTCAGCATAACCGATCCTGGCCGCCTGTTTTGTGGCACTTGTGGCGCAGTTTGAGGGAAAACCCCGAAAAAGCGGGGTAAAAGCGGGCGGCTAGGGCTGTTCCCGGTAGGGGTCGGGCAGGCCCATGCCGGCCAGGATGCGGGTTTCCAGGGTCTCCATGCGCCGGGCGTCGCGGGCGCGCTGGTGGTCGTAGCCCAGCGCGTGCAGGGTGCCGTGCACGGTCAGGTGGGCGGCGTGCGCCAGCAGCGGCTTGCCCTGCTCGCGGGCCTCGCGCACCAGCACCGGCACGCACAGCACCAGGTCGCCGTGCAGCGTGCCTTGCGGATCGGCCCCGTATTCGAAGGTCAGCACGTTGGTGGCGTAGTCGCGGCCGCGGAACTCGCGGTTCAGGCGCCGGCCCTCGGCCTGGCCGACCAGGCGCAGGCCCAGGCGCACCCGCGCGGGCGGGCTGGCCTGCTCTTGCGCGGCGCCGGCCAGGCCGCGCTGGACCCAGCGGCGCAGGCGCCAGCGCGGCAGCCGGTCTTCCCGCACCGCGTACTGCACCGAGAGGGACAGCTCAGGCATTGCCGCCGGCCTGCTCATAGGCGTCGACGATGCGCGCGACCAGCGGGTGGCGCACCACGTCCCGGCTGGTGAAGCGGGTCGAGGCGATGCCCTGTACCGATTCGAGCACCTGCACCGCGTGAGCCAGGCCGCTTTGCGCGCCGCGGGGCAGGTCGACCTGCGACGGGTCGCCGGTGATCACCGCCTTGCTGCCGAAGCCGATGCGCGTCAGGAACATCTTCATCTGCTCGGGCGTGGTGTTCTGGGCCTCGTCCAGGATGACGAAGGCATGGTTCAGCGTGCGCCCGCGCATGTAGGCCAGCGGCGCGATCTCGATGGTCTGCTTCTCGAACAGGCGCTGCACCTTGTCAAAGCCCATCAGGTCGTAGAGGGCGTCGTACAGCGGGCGCAGGTAGGGGTCCACCTTCTGCGCCAGGTCGCCGGGCAGAAAGCCCAGCCGCTCGCCGGCCTCGACCGCCGGCCGGGTCAGGATCAGGCGCTGCACGCTGTCGCGCTCGAGCGCGTCGATGGCGCAGGCCACCGCCAGCCAGGTCTTGCCGGTGCCGGCCGGCCCCACGCCGAAGGTGATGTCGTGCTTGAGGATGTTGTTCAGGTAGTCGCGCTGGCGCGGCGTGCGCGGGCGCAGGTCGCTGCGGCGGGTGCGCAGCGCGATGCCGCCGCTTTCGTCGTCCAGCGGCGGCAGCTCGGCCGGATCGAACCGTTCGGGCGAGGCGTGGGCCTGGCTGGCGCGGCTCAGGTCCAGCTCGACCAGGCCCAGCTGGATCTCGTCGACCGTCAGCGGCTTGTGTACGGCCTGGGCGGCGAAGCGGCGCAGCGCGCCGGCCGCCAGCTCGGCCTTCTCGCCTTCCAGGGTGATGCGGCTGCCGCGGCGCGCCAGCTGCACGCCCACGCCGTCGGCCAGCTGCTTGAGATTTTCGTCCAGCGGGCCGCACAGGTTGGCCAGGTGGGTGTTGTCGCCCTCGATGTTGACGACCACGGGCAGGGCCCGGTGCTGCCGGTTGCGGGAAGTAGCCATGCGTATGCCTCCTTTGGATCGGCCTAGCGGGCCGCCGTCTCGCGGGGCGTGTCGACGTCGGCGACGCGGGCGCGCAGCGAATTGGTGTAGGCCTGCGTGATTTCCGCCTCGACCATCTGGCCGATCAGGCGCGCCGGCCCCTGGAAATTGACGATGCGGTTGTTCTCGGTGCGGCCCATCAGTTCGGAGGGATCGCGGCGCGAGGGGCCTTCGACCAGCAGGCGCTGGCGCGTGCCGACCATGGACTGGCTGATGGCCGCCGCCTGCTCGGCCAGCAGCGCCTGCAGGCGCTGCAGCCGCTGCAGCTTGAGCGCCTGCGGCGTGTCGTCGGCCAGGTCGGCGGCCGGCGTGCCGGGGCGGCGCGAATAAATGAAGGAGAACGCCGTATCGAAGCCCACGTCCTCGATCAGCTTCATGGTCTTGCCGAAGTCTTCCTCGGTCTCGCCGGGAAAGCCCACGATGAAGTCCGAGGACAGGGTCAGGCCCGGCCGCGCCGCGCGCAGGCGCCGCACGATGGACTTGAACTCCAGCGTGGTGTAGCCGCGCTTCATGGCCGCCAGCACGCGGTCGCTGCCCGATTGCACCGGCAGGTGCAGGAAGGGCACCAGCTTGGGCAGCTTGCCGTGCGCCTCGATCAGGCGCGGGGTCATTTCCTTGGGGTGCGAGGTGGTATAGCGGATGCGCTCGATGCCCGGGATCTCGTGCACGTATTCGAGCAGCATGGCGAAGTCGGCGGTCTGGCCCTGTTCGCCCAGGGCGCCCCGGTAGGCATTGACGTTCTGGCCCAGCAGGGTTACTTCCTTGACGCCCTGGTCGGCCAGGTCGGCGACCTCGGTGAGCACGTCCTCGAAGGGCCGCGAGACCTCGGCGCCGCGCGTGTAGGGCACCACGCAGAAGCTGCAGTACTTGCTGCAGCCCTCCATGATGGAGACGAAGGCGGTGGCGCCTTCCACGCGCGGGGGCGGCAGCTTGTCGAACTTCTCGATCTCGGGAAAGCTGATGTCCACCTGCGAGCGGCCCTGGTCGCGGCGGCGGCGGATCAGCTCGGGCAGGCGGTGCAGCGTCTGCGGGCCGAACACCACGTCCACATAGGGCGCGCGCTTGACGATGGCCTCGCCCTCCTGGCTGGCCACGCAGCCGCCCACGCCGATCACCAGGTCGGGCTTGAGCTGCTTGAGGTGCTGCACCCGGCCCAGGTCCGAGAACACCTTTTCCTGCGCCTTCTCGCGCACCGAACAGGTGTTGAACAGGATGACGTCGGCTTGCTCCGGGGTGTCGGTCAGTTCCAGCCCCTGGTCGCCGCGCAGCACGTCGGCCATCTTGTCCGAGTCGTACTCGTTCATCTGGCAGCCGAAGGTGCGGATGTAGAGCTTGCGCGGGGCGCCGGCGCGCTGGCCGTCGGGTTGGGAAGCGGGGGCGGGCGCGGCCGGCGTATCGCCGTTGCGCGAGAGGATGGTTTCTTGCATGGATACCGGCCGTGACGGGTGTCTATCCCGCGGGCGCTGAGAAAGAGGAAAAGGGAAGTTTACCGCGCCGGGGCGCCGCGCAGCTGGCTTTGCCAGTCCGCTGGCGCGCCTTCGGGGGATGAGCCCGGGCCCCGTACAGTCCACGGGGACTGCACGGGGCTTGGCGGATCCGGGCGGCCGGCCAGCCGCGAGGCGGGCAGGCGCAGCGCTTCGGGGGGTTACGGCGTCTCGACCTCGGGCTCGCCTTCCTTCTTGACCGGCTTGACCAGGTCCTCGCGCTTGACGCCCAGCCACATCGCCAGGGCCGCGGCCACGAACACCGAGGAGTAGATGCCGAACCAGATGCCGATGGTCAGGGCCAGCGCGAAGTAGTGCAGCGAGGGGCCGCCGAAGATCAGCATGGCCAGCACCATCATCTGGGTCGAGCCGTGGGTGATGATGGTGCGCGAGATGGTCTGGGTGATGGCGCCGTCGATGATCTCGCGCACCGAAGCCTTGCGGTGCTTGCGGAAGTTCTCGCGGATGCGGTCCATGATGACCACCGATTCGTTCACCGAGTAGCCCAGCACGGCCAGCACCCCGGCCAGCACCGGCAGCGAGAACTCCCACTGGAAGAACGAGAAGAAGCCCAGGATGATCACCACGTCGTGCAGGTTGGCGACCACGCCGGCCACGGCGAACTTCCATTCGAAGCGGATGCCCAGGTAGATCATGATGCCGATCACCACGAACAGCAGCGCCAGCAGGCCGTTCTCGACCAGCTCGCGGCCCACCTGCGGGCCCACGAATTCGACGCGGCGCAGCTCGACCGAGGGATCGACCTTCTGCAGCGCCTGCAGCACGGTCTCGCTCTGGCCGGCGCTGGTCTGGCCCTCGGCCAGGGGCAGGCGGATCATCACGTCGCGCGAGGTGCCGAAGTTCTGCACCTGGAAGTCGGAGTAGCCCAGCGCCGCCACGGCGCTGCGGACCTGGTCCAGCTGCGCGGTCTGCTCGTAGCTGACCTCCATGACGGTGCCGCCGGTGAACTCGATCGACAGGTGAAAGCCGCGCGTGGCGATGAAAAAGACCGCCAGCAGGAAGGTGATCAGGCTGATGGCGTTCAGCACCACGGCGTGGCGCATGAACGGAATGGTGCGGTGGATGCGGAAGAATTCCATGTCAGTCCTTGGCCTTGGGTTTCCAGACGGTGCCGATGGAGATCGCCTGGAGCCTGCGGCGTCCGCCATACCAGAGGTTGGCCAGCGCGCGCACGCCCACGACCGCCGAGAACATCGAGGTCAGGATGCCCAGGCAGTGCACCACCGCGAAGCCGCGCACCGGCCCCGAGCCGAAGGCCAGCAGGGCGATGCCCACGATCAGCGTGGTCAGGTTCGAGTCCAGGATGGTGCCCCAGGCCCGCTCGAAGCCGTGGTGGATGGCCTGCTGCGGCGAGGCGCCGTTGCGCAGTTCTTCCCGTATGCGCTCGTTGATGAGCACGTTGGCGTCGATGGCCATGCCCAGCGTCAGGGCGATGGCGGCGATGCCCGGCAGCGTCAGCGTGGCCTGCAGCATGGACAGCAGGGCCAGCAGCAGCAGCACGTTGAGCGTCAGCCCGATGACCGAGAAGATGCCGAACAGGTGGTAGTACAGGATGATGAAGGCCGCGATGGCCAGGAAGCCGAACAGCGTCGAGTTGAAGCCCTGGGCGATGTTGTCCGCGCCCAGGCTCGGGCCGATGGTGCGCTCCTCGATGATCTCCATGGGCGCGGCCAGCGCGCCGGCGCGCAGCAGCAGGGCGGTGTTGGCGGCTTCCTCGGCGCTCATGCTACCGGAGATCTGCACCTGGCCGCCGGGGATCTCGGTGCGGATGACCGGGGCCGTGACGACTTCGCCGCGGCCGCGCTCGAACAGCAGGATGGCCATGCGGCGGTTGATGTTGTCGCGGGTGACGTCGCGGAAGATGCGCGCGCCCTTGGCGTCCAGCGTCAGGTGCACGGCCGGCTGCTGGGTCTGCTGGTCGCGCCCGGGCTGGGCGTCCTGCAGGTTCTCGCCGGTCAGGATGACCTGGCGGCGCACCAGCAGGGGCATGCCGTTGGCGTCCTCGTAGCGCTCCAGGCCGAAGGGCACGGTGCCGGCGGCCAGCGCGCTTTGCGCGGCCGGCGAGTCGTCGACCAGGCGGATCTCCAGGGTGGCCGTGCGGCCCAGCAGTTCCTTGGCGCGGGCCACGTCCTGCACGCCCGGCAGCTGGACCACGATGCGGTCGGTGCCCTGCTGCTGGATGATGGGCTCGGCCACGCCCAGCTCGTTGATGCGGTTGTGCAGCGTGGTCATGTTCTGGCGCAGGGCGTTGCTCTGCACCGTGGCGATGGCCGTCTGGCTCAGGGTGCCCACCAGCTGGGCGCGCTGGCCGTCCTGGCGCCCGGCGAACTGCAGGTCGGGCATGCGGCTGCGCAGCGCCGCCAGCGCGTTGTCGCGCAGCTCGGCGCTCTCGAAGCTGGCCACCACGCTCTGGCCCGCGCGCTCGACCGTGCCGCCGATGCGCTGGTCGCGCAGGATGTTGCGCGCATCGCCGGCCAGCGACTCGTAGCGGGCGGTCAGCGCCCCCTGCATATCGACCTGCAGCAGGAAATGCACGCCGCCGCGCAGGTCCAGGCCCAGGTACATGGGCCGCGCGCCGATGGCGCTGAGCCAGTTGGGCGAGGCCGGCAGCAGGTTCAGCGCCACCGTGTACGAGGGATCCTCGGGGTTCGGGTTCAGGCTGCGCTCGATCAGGTCGCGGGCCTGCAGCTGCACGTCGGTCGTGGCAAAGCGCACGCGCACGGTGCCGATGGTGCCGTTCTGCTCGAACTGCGAGCCGGTGGTCTCGATGCCCGCATCGGCCAGCAGCTGCTCGACGCGGCCGAGCATGGTGCTGTCCACCTTGACGGTGGATTTGGCGTTGGAGATCTGGACCGCCGGCGATTCGCCGAAGAAGTTGGGCAGCGTGTAGAGCAGGCCGACCAGCACCGCGATCAGGACGGTGGCGTATTTCCAGAGGGGATAGCGGTTCATGGTGTGATCCACCCCCGAGGCGCTGCGCGCCTGCCCCCCCGAGGGGGCGGCACTGGCGGACCGGCGGAGCCGGCTCCGCGGTGTCCTGGCTGGGGAGTTTGCGTTGTTGCGATGCCGCCGGGGTGCGGCATCAAGGGAAATTGTGACGCTTACAGGGCCTTGATGGTTCCTTTGGGCAACACTGCCGAGACCGAGGGCTTTTGCAGGATGATCTCGACGGGCTTGTCGGCCAGCTCGGCCACTTCGACCGTGACGTAGTTGTCGCTGACCTTGGTGACCTTGCCCAGGATGCCGCCGGCGGTGACGACTTCGTCGCCCTTGGCCAGTTCGGACAGCAGTTGGCGGTGGGCCTTCTGGCGCTTCATCTGGGGCCGGATCATCAGGAAATAGAGGATCACGAACATCAGGATGATGGGCAGCATGCCCATCAGGGCGCCGCCGGCTTCCCCGCCGGGGGCGGCCTGGGCCAGAACGATGCCGAGGGTATCGGTCGCGAGCATTGGATTTCTCCTGGTTGAACTTTTTAAGCCGGCTATTGTAGCGATCTTGTATCGGCTTGTTGGGGCGATGTTGCGCGCGCGCGCCGGGGCGGGGTCAGTCGATGCCGCGCGCCCGGTCGGCGGCGAAGCGCTCGCGCCACTCGGAAAACGTGCCGGTTTCGATGGCCTGGCGCATCTCGTGCATGATCTGCAGGTAAAAGCGCAGGTTGTGCTCGGTATTGAGCCGCGCGCCGGTGATTTCGTTGGCCCGCTGCATGTGGTGCAGGTAGGCGCGCGAGAAGCGGGCGCAGGCGCCGCAGCGGCACGAGGGGTCCACCGGCCGGGTGTCGTCGCGGTAGCGGGCGTTGCGGATCTTCAGGTCGCCGTAGCGGGTGAACAGCCAGCCGTTGCGGGCGTTGCGGGTGGGCATCACGCAGTCGAACATGTCTATGCCCTGCGCCACCCCCTGGACCAGGTCCTCGGGCGTGCCCACGCCCATCAGGTAGCGCGGCTTGTCCTGTGGCAGGCGCGGGGCCACGTGCGCCAGGATGCGCTGCATGTCGGCCTTGGGCTCGCCCACCGACAGCCCGCCGATGGCGTAGCCGTGAAAGCCGATTTCCTGCAGGCCGGCCAGCGATTCGTCGCGCAGGGGCTCGTACATGCCGCCCTGCACGATGCCGAACAGGGCGTTGGGATTGCCCAGCTCGTCGAAGGCCTGGCGCGAACGGCGCGCCCAGCGCAGCGACATGCGCATCGAGCGCGCGGCCTGCTCGTAGGTGGCAGGGCGCCCGTCGATCTCGTAGGGCGTGCATTCGTCAAAGACCATTACCACATCGGAATTGAGCGCATGCTGGATGCGCATGGATTCCTCGGGCGTCAGGAACAGGCGCGCGCCGTCTATGGGCGAGGCGAACTTCACGCCTTCCTCGGTGATCTTGCGCATGCCTTGCAGGCTGAATACCTGAAACCCCCCCGAGTCGGTCAGGATGGGCCTTTGCCACTGCATGAAGCCGTGCAGGCCGCCGTGCGCGCCGATGACCTGCGGGCCGGGCCGCAGCCACAGGTGGAAGGTGTTGCCCAGCACGATCTGCGCGCCCAGGTCTTCCAGCTCGTGCGGGAGCATGGCCTTGACCGCCCCGTAGGTGCCTACCGGCATGAAGATGGGCGTCTGGACCACGCCGTGGTTCAGGACAAGGCGGCCGCGGCGGGCCTGGCCGTCGCGGGCCAGCAGTTCGAAGGAAAGTCCGGTCATTGGGCAGGGGGTTCGATGAACATCGCGTCGCCGTAGCTGAAGAAGCGGTAGCGCTGGGCGACGGCATGGGCATAGGCGCGCCTGATGGGTTCCACGCCCGCCAGGGCCGAAACCAGCATCAGCAGCGTCGATTGCGGCAGATGGAAGTTGGTGAGCAGGGCATCGACCACGCGCCAGCGGTAGCCGGGCGTGATGAACAGCCGGGTGTCGCCCTGGGCCGGGCCGGCCAGCACGCGGGCGCCGGGCTCGCCGGCCGCGGCCCCCGGGGCGGGCGCCGCCTGGGTATCGGCCGCCTGCGCGGCGGCCGATTCGAGCGCGCGCACGCTGGTGGTGCCCACCGCGATCACCCGTCCGCCGGCCGCGCGCGCCCGGGCCACCGCCGCCACGGTCTCGGCCGGCACGGTGTACCACTCGGCGTGCATGACGTGTTCGTCCAGCTTTTGCACCCGCACCGGCTGGAAGGTGCCCGCGCCCACGTGCAGGGTGACGAAGGCGCGCGCCACGCCTTGCTGCGCCAGGGCCGCCAGCATGGCCTGGTCGAAGTGCAGCCCGGCGGTGGGGGCGGCCACCGCGCCGGGTTCGCGCGCGTAGACGGTCTGGTAGCGCGCCACGTCCTGCTCGTCGGGCGCGTGGGCGATGTAGGGCGGCAGCGGCGTGGCGCCGTGGCGCTCGAGCAGCTCCAGCACGGGGGCCGGAAAGCGCAGGTCGAAGAGCTCGCCCTCGCGCCCCAGCACCGTGGCGTCGAAGGCGCCGGCCAGGCGCAGCGCCGTGCCCGGGCCCGGCGACTTGCTGGCGCGCACGTGCGCCAGGGCGCGGTCGGGCTCGGTGATGCGCTCGACCAGCACCTCGACCTTGCCGCCGGTGGCCTTCTGGCCGGTCAGCCGCGCCTTGATGACGCGGGTGTCGTTAAAGACCAGCAGGTCGCCCGCGCGCAGCAGCCCGCCCAGCTGGGCGAACTGGCGGTCGTGCAGGCGGCCGGCGCCGTCCAGGTGCAGCAGCCGGCTGGCTCCGCGGGTGGCGGGGGGCGTCTGGGCGATGAGCTCCTCGGGCAGCTCGTAGTCGAAATCGGCAAGGGTCAGGGGTCTGGTCACGCGGCAGCAACGGGCGGGAAGGGCCCGGCAAGCGGGCAAGAACGGGATTTTAAGCTGTCCGGCGCCTACGGCCGGCCGCAGTTCGGTATGCTGGCGCCTGCATCGTTTTTTCTTCGTAGGTCGAGGTGGTTGTGCGCAGAGCAGGGATCGTGCCCGGATTCAAACGATGGATGAAAACCTTGGCGGGGGCCGCGCTGGCCTGCGCGGCCGGATGGGCGGGGGCGCAGCCCGGCCTGCCGGCCGAGCTGGCCGCGGCCTGGAAGCAGACCAAGCTGCCCGACAGCTCCTTGTCGCTGGTGGTGCGCGAGGTCGACGGGCCCGAGCTGCTCTCGCTCAATCCGGCCCAGCCGCGCAACCCGGCTTCGGTCATGAAGCTGGTCACCACCTGGGCCGCCCTGTCCGAGCTCGGTCCCAGCTATACCTGGCGCACCGAGCTGCTGGCCGAGCCGGGCGCGCGCCCGGATGCGCGCGGCGTGCTGCCCGGCCCCTTGTACCTGCGGGCCGGCGGCGACCCCATGCTGATGCTGCAGGACCTGTGGACCCTGCTGCGCGAGTTGCGCCTGCGCGGCATCAGCCAGATCTCGGACGTCATCATCGACCGGTCGATGTTCGGCCAGGTGCAGATCGACCCGGGCGCCTTCGACGGCGCCGCCGACCGGCCCTACAACGCCAGTCCCGACGCCCTGATGGTGGGCTTCGGGGCCTCGCGGCTGATCTTCACGCCCGACCCGGTGGCGCGCCGCTGGGTGCCGGTCATGGACCCGCCCCTGCCCGGCGTGACGCTGGAGGGCCAGGTCGAATGGAGCGACGTGCGCTGCCCGGGCCCGCCCGTGGTCGGCACCGAACCCATCCTGAGCCAGCAGGGCGTGGCCCTGCGCCTGTCGGGCAAGGTGGCCGGCTCCTGCGGCGAATTCAGCCTGTTCCGGCTGGCCCTGCCGCAAACCGAGTTCGCCCACAGCGTGCTGCGCTACGTCTGGACCCAGCTGGGCGGCACCTTCACCGGCCAGGTGCGCGCCGGCGTGGTGCCTGCCGGGGCCGTGCCCATCGCCTCGCACGAGTCGCCGCCGCTGTCCGAGGTCATCCGCCACATCAACAAGCGCAGCAACAACGTGATGGCGCGCACGCTGCTGCTGACGCTGGGCGCCGAGCGCGGCGCGCGGCCCGCCACCGTGCCCGCCAGCGGCCAGGCCCTGGCGGCCGTGCTGGCCCGCCAGGGGCTGTCCATGCCCGAGCTGGTGGTGGACAATGGCTCGGGCCTGTCGCGCAACGCCTCGGTCTCGGCGGCCAGCCTGGCCGACATGCTGCAGACCGCCTGGCGCTCGGCGGTGATGCCCGAATACCTGTCCTCGCTGGCCATCGTCGGGGTGGACGGCACGGTGCGCCGGCGCTTGCGCAACGATGCCGCGCAAGGCATGGCGCACCTGAAGACGGGCTCGCTGCGCGACGTGCGCGCCATCGCCGGCTACGTGCTGGGCGCCAGCGGCAAGCGCTATGTGGTGGTCAGCATGGTCAACCACGAGCAGGCCTGGTCGGTGCGTCCCTTCGACGACGCGCTGGTGGCCTGGCTGGCGGCGCGCTAGGGCGCGCCGCTTGCGCGGGGCGCCCGGCTTGCGCTATAGATACGCCGCCTTTTTTCGGAGACCCTTCCCATGCCCCTGCACGAAATCCGCCATCCCCTCATCCGCCACAAGCTCGGGGTCATGCGGCGTGCCGACCTGAGCACCAAGAGTTTTCGCGAGCTGGCCCAGGAAGTGGGGGCGCTGCTGACCTACGAGGCCTCCAAGGACCTGCCGCTGGAACCGCATACGGTCGAGGGCTGGTGCGGCACGGTGCAGACCGAGAAGCTGGCCGGCAAGAAAGTGACGGTCGTGCCCATCCTGCGGGCCGGCATCGGCATGCTGGACGGCGTGCTCAGCCTGATCCCCGGCGCGCGCGTGAGCGTGGTGGGCATCGCGCGCAACGAGCAGACGCTGCAGGCCCATACCTACCTGGAACGGCTGGTGGGCGAACTGGACCAGCGCCTGGCCCTGATCGTCGATCCCATGCTGGCCACCGGCGGCTCGATGTGCGCCACCATCGACCTGCTCAAGCGGGCCGGCTGCAAGGAGATCCGCGCGCTGGTGCTGGTGGCCGCGCCGGCGGGCATCGAGAAAGTGCTGTCCGAGCACCCGGAGGTGTCCATCTACACGGCCTCGGTGGACCAGGGCCTGAACGAGCACGGCTACATCATGCCCGGCCTGGGCGATGCGGGCGACCGCATCTTCGGCACCAAGCAGAAGGAATAGCGGTCGCAGGAGCCAGCGGCTACGGGGCGGGCGGTGGCGGTTCGCGGCCCGTCCGGCCGCCTTGCGGGGCGGCCGGACCCGCAAGGCGGGCCTGGGCCTCGTGCAGCACCTGTCCGTACCAGGACAGTTCCGGCCCCAGGCCGGCGACCTCGCCCACGATCAGCAGCGAGGGCGGGGCATAGCCGTGCCGCCGGGCCTGCGCGGCGATGTCCGAAAGCGGCGCGTACAGCGCCCGCTGGTCGGGCCGGGTGCCGTTCTCGACCAGCGCGCAGGGCGTATCGGGCGCCCGGCCATGCGCGATCAGGCGCTCGGCCAGCCGCTGCAGCTGGCTCACGCCCATATAGAAGGCCAGCGTGTGGGTGCCGCGCCCCAGGGCCTGCCAGTCCAGCGTGTCGTTCTCTTCCTTGCCGTGGGCGGTGATCAGCTGCACCGACTGGGCATGGTCGCGATGGGTCAGGGGCACGGCGCCGTAGGCGGCGCAGGCCAGCGCGGCGGTCACGCCCGGCACCACTTCGTAGGGCACGCCGTGGGCGCGCAGGTATTGCAGCTCTTCGCCGCCGCGCCCGAAGATGAAGGCATCGCCTCCCTTGAGCCGCACCACGCGCCGCCCGGCCTGGGCGTGCTCGCGCATCAGCGCGTGGATGCGCGCCTGCGTGGCATGGTGGTCCTCGCCGGCGCGCTTGCCCACGAACACCTGCTCGGCGTCGCGCCGCGCCAGCGACAGCACCGCGTCGCCGACCAGCCGGTCGTACAGGATGATGTCGGCCTCGTTCAGGGCGCGCAGGGCGCGCAGCGTCAGCAGGCCCGGATCGCCGGGGCCGGCGCCCACCAGGCAGACGCTGCCCGGCCGTGGCGGGACGGGCGCTTGCAGGGCCGCCTCCAGCGCCGCTTGGGCGGCCTGGGGCCGGCCCTGCCGCAGCAGGGCCGCCACCGGACCGTCCAGCAGCCAGTCGTAGAAGGCGCGGCGCGGCCCCATCTGCGGCCGCGCCGCGCGGATCCGGGCGCGGTAGCGCGCGGCCAGCTCGGCCAGGGGCCCGAGCGCGTGGTCGAACAGGCTTTCGATGCGCTCGCGCAGCCGCCGCGCCAGCACCGGGGCGGCGCCCGAGGAAGAGATGGCCACGATCAGCGGCGAGCGGTCCACGATGGAGGGCACCTGGAAGGAGGACAGCTCGGGGTCGTCCACCACGTTGACCAGCTGCGCGCGCGCGTTGCCCGCCTGGGCCACCTGCGCATTGACCTCGCGTCGGTCGGTGGCGGCGATCACCAGCCACTTGCCCTGCAGCCAGTGCGGCTCGAACTCGCCGGGCAGGTGGCGCAGGCGGCCGGCATCGGCCCATTGCCGCAGCTGCGGCGTCAATTCGGGCGCGCCCACCCACAGGTCGGCGCCTGCCTCCAGCAGGGCCTGGGCCTTGCGCTGGGCGACGGCGCCGCCGCCCACCAGCAATACCGCGCGGCCGTGCAGGTCGGCAAAAAGAGGAAAGAGTTTCATGGAGCGGGCCAGCTTGAGGCCGGGACAGGATTGCCGCCGGCCTGCTGCCTGCATCGTAGAGGCTGTTGCTTCATGCCTGCAAAGCATTGTTCATTGATTATTTATTTCTATTATTTATATGAAGGGCCTGACAGGTTTGGACACGCTTTCGCGCATTCCTCATCAGGCCGGCGGCGCCGCCCGCGTTACGATCGCACGGGTCCGGCCTGCGCCCAGCGCCGGACGGTTTGTGCCCCGGGGGAAGGGGAAAGCGAGAATCCAGGAGGTGATGACATGCAGGGACCCATTTCACGCATATGCCTGGCGGGCGCCGCGCCGCTGCTGCTGGCCGCGGGCGTTCAGGCCGCGCAGCCATCGGGCATCTGCCAGGCCCGCTTCATGCATGACGGCGGGCACCTGAAGGTGTCGGGCACCGGCATCGTCCAGGTGCAGGCGCAGCTGTCCTTTTCGGGCGTGTCCAAGCAGGGCGCCGACCGGTGCAGCGCCACGGTGCGGGGCAATGCGGCCTACTCGCTGGCCGGCCTGCCCGGCGGCGAATCGGACATCGATCACCAGTTGCGCGTGACCGACGGCCGTTCCAGCTTCCAGCGCCGCGGCGGCTCGTCTTCCGGCGGCGACTTCGACCTGCGCCTGCTGGGCCTGTTCGGCTACGGCACGCCCATCGAGCGGGAAGGCCAGCGCCTGCCCGGCGAAAGCTTCCAGCTCGCGGTGGGCGACCGCGGTCCCAAGGGGCAGGTGGGCCTGCCGCCGACCACCTTTCACATCGGCGAGCGGGTGGTCGGCGCGCGCGAGCGCATCGACACCGCCGCGGCCGGCAGCCAGCAATGCTGGCCCATCCGCTACAGCCGCGAAACGGGCGCGACCCAGGCCAGCTTCAACGGCCTGGTGCTGCCGATCCCGGCGATGCGCTCGCAGGTCACCGACTGGTTCTGCCCCGACGTGGGCATGGTGCTCAAGCAGGAGATCGTGCAGGCCGGCCAGCGGGCGGTGATCGAGGTGACCGAGGTGCGTTAAGGCGGGGCTCCGGCGCCTGGCCAACGCATAGGTAAGCGGGTGCAACCTGCCCGGCCGTGCGCCCCGGGGACGCTGCTATCATCTCGCCATCGAAGATCTATCCAGGGAGAGTGCGATCATGTCCATCAACCACAACGACGGTCCCCATTCCAAGGACAAGCTCATCGACAGCGTCAAGACCAGCCTGACCGACGCCGAGGACCTGCTGCGCGAGGCGGCCAGCTCCACCGGCGATCGCGCGGCCGAGCTGCGCGAACGCGCCCTGGTCTCGCTCAAGCGCACGCGCGAGGCCCTGTACGACGCCCAGGACGCGCTGGTCGAGCGCAGCCGCAAGGCTGCCCGCCTGACCGACGACTATGTGCACGACTATCCCTGGCAGTCCATCGCCGCGGCCGGCCTGACCGGCCTGTTGATCGGCCTGCTGCTGGGGCGTCGTTAGGACGGCCGGCGCGGCCGCCGCGCCGCGCCGTCTCCCGACGCATAGCCATATGGGGCTGAAGAACACCGTAGGTGCCATCTCGACCGGACTGGTCTCGCTCGTGCGCACGCGCGTGGAGATCTTCGGCCTCGAGCTGGCCGAGGAAAAAACCCGTCTCGTCAAGGTGCTGGGCCTGGCCTTTGCCGCCTTGCTGTTCCTGGCGCTGGGCTTGCTGGTCCTGTCGATCCTGGTGGCCGTGATGGTCTGGCCCACCGAGAACCGCTATCTGGCCCTGGGCGCGCTGGCCGCGCTCTACGGGCTGATCGGCCTGTTCCTGCTGCTGCGGCTGCGCCGCCACCTGGTGCTCGGACCCGCGCCCTTCGCGGCCACGGTGCAAGAGCTGGGCCGGGATGCCGACATGCTGGCCGCCTCGCGCCGCATGCAGGACGATTCCGACGAAGACGACGATCCGCCGCGCGCGGCTGCGCCGCGCCGGCGCTGAAACAAGGACAGGCCAGCCGATGACATCCCGACGTTCCGTACACATCGATCGCGCCGTGCGCCTGGAATTGCTGCGCGCGCGGGCGGCGGTCGAACGCGAGGCGCTGGCCTCGGCGTTCTCCCGCGTGGGCCGCTCGCTCAGTCCGGTGGCGATGCTGGGCGGCCTGCGCGGCGTGCCCGCTTCCTCGCTGCTGGCGCACGGCATGGCGCTGCTGCGGCAATATCCCTTCCTGCTGTCTTCGGTTTCCGCGCTGTTTGCCGCCGGGCGGCGCACGCGGCTGCTCAGGTTCGGCGGCATGGCGATGGCCTTGTGGCAGGGCCTGGGCCTGCTGCGCCGGCTGCGCGGGCGCGGCGCTGCGCGGCGCCCGCGCGCGCCGCGCTGACCAGGCGCGGGCCGGGCCGGCCGACGCATCCGGGCGCAGGCCTGTTGCCACAGCCGGCCCGCCTTCCGTTCCTCGCCAATGAGCGGTGCCGATTTTCAAGCGCGGGCGCGCAGCTTGCGCGCCCGGTTCGATGCCTTGGCCGACGCCGAACCCGGGCTGCGGGTGCGCACCATGGCCGACCGGCTGGGCGTGGCCGAAGTGGAGCTGCTGGCGGCGCAATGCGGCGACATGTCCGCCGACCGCCTGGACGTGCGTCCGCTGGACCTGTTTCGCGAACTGGGGCAGGTCAATGAGTTCATGGCTGTCTCGCGCAACCCCTGGTGCGTGCACGAGCGCACCGGCCGCTACCAGGACGTGCGCATCGAAGGGCAGATCGGCGTGGTGCGCGGGCCGGACATCGACCTGCGCATGTTCTTCGCGCACTGGGACAGCGTCTGGCTGGTAGCCCAGACCGGCCGGCGCAGCCTGCAGTTCTTCGACCACACCGGCACGGCGGTGCACAAGACCTATGCCACGCCCAACACCGACCTGGCGGCCTTGCAGGCGTTGGTGGCGCGCCACGGGGCCGCCGCGCCCCAGTGGCCCATGCTGCGGGCGCCGGCCGTGCCCATGCTGGCCGACCGGCCGGACGATCCGCAGGGCCTGCGCGCGGGCTGGCTGGCCTTGCGCGATACCGCCCAGTTCTTCCCGCTGCTGCGCAAATACCAGGTCTCGCGGGTGGGCGCCTTGCGCGCCGTGGGCAGCGACCTGGCGCAGGAGGTCGGCGCGCAAAGCCTGGAGCGCCTGCTGACCCAGGTCAGCCTCATGGGCCTGCCGGTGCAGTGTTTCGTCAGCAACCGCGGCATCGTGCAGATCCATACGGGGCCGATGTACAACCTGTACCGGGCCGGCCCCTGGCTGCACGTGCAGGACGAGCGCTTCAACCTGCACCTGAACGTGCTGGCCGTGGCTTCGGCCTGGGTGGTGAACAAGCCCAGCCAGGACGGCTGGTTGACCTCGCTGGAAGGCTATGCCGAGAATGGCGAGCTGATCGTCCAGTTCTTCGGCGTGCGCCAGCCCGGACGCTCGGAGCCGCGCCGCTGGCGCGACCTACTCGTGGACTTGTGCAATGAACCCCTGGCTTGCTGATTTCCCGTTCCCGGCGCGGGGCCGGCGCGCATTGATTCTGCTGGCGCTGGCGGTGGCCGCCGCGGCGCTGCTGGCGGCGGCCTCGGGGGCGGTGCCGATTCCGCTGCGCGCACTGCCTGGCCTGCTGCTGGGCACGCCGGCCCCGGAAGAGCTGCTGTGGCGCAACGTGCTGCTGGACATCCGGCTGCCGCGCGTGGCGTTCGGCCTGCTTGCCGGCGCCGCCCTGGCCCTGACCGGGGCGGTCATGCAGGCCCTGTTCCGCAATCCCCTGGCCGAGCCGGGGCTGGTCGGCATCTCGGCCGGCGGGGCCCTGGGCGCGGTAAGCGCCATCGTGCTGACCGGCGGCGGCTTCTGGATACTGGCGCCCTCGGCCTTCGCCGGCAGCCTGCTGGCCATGCTGGCCGCCTATGGGCTGGGCCGGCGCAGCCCCGGCGTGGCGGGCCTGCTGCTGGCCGGCATCGCCATCAATACCGTGGCCGGCAGCCTGATCGGCCTGCTCACCTACGCGGCCACCGACGCGCAACTGCGCGACCTGACCTTCTGGAGCATGGGCAGCCTGGTCGGGGCCAACTGGTTCCTGGTGGCCGTGCTGGGGCCCTGGACGCTGCTGATCTGCGCCTGGCTGGCCGGGCAGTGGCGGGTGATGAACGCCTTGCTGCTGGGCGAGCGCGAGGCCCAGCACCTGGGCTATGCCTTGCGGACGGTGCGGCGCAAGCTGCTCTTGGCCACCGCGCTGGTGGTCGGGCCGCTGGTGGCGGTCACCGGCGGCATCGCCTTCGTCGGCCTGGTGGTGCCTCACCTGGTGCGCCTGGCGCTGGGCGCCGACCATCGCTGGCTGCTGCCGGCCTCGCTGCTGGGCGGGGCGCTGGCCCTGACGCTGGCCGACCTGCTGGCCCGCTCGGTGGTGCAGCCCGCCGAACTGCCCATCGGCCTGGTCACCAGCCTGATCGGCGGGCCGTTCTTCCTGTGGCTGCTTTACCGGGGCGGGCGGCGATGATCGGTGCGCAGGGACTGCGCCTGCGGCGCGGCGGGCGCGAGGTGCTGGCCGGCGTGGATTTCCTGCTGCGGCCGGGCGAACTGGTGGCCTTGCTCGGCGCCAACGGGGCCGGCAAGTCGACCCTGCTGGCGGTGCTGGCCGGCGACCTGGCGCCCGATGCCGGGCAGGCCAGCCTGGACGGCCAGCCGCTGGGGCGGCTGGGCGCGGCCGCGCTGGCGCGCCGGCGCGCCGTGCTGCCGCAGCACAGCAGCCTGGGTTTCGAACTGTCGGCCGGCGAGGTCGTGGCGATGGGCGCCTATCCCTATCCGGAGCTGTCGCCCGCGCAGGCCGAGGCCGGCATCGGGCAGGCGCTGGCCCTGGCCGACGCCCAGGCGTTCCGTGACCGGCCCTATGGCTCGCTGTCCGGCGGCGAGCAGCAGCGCGTGCAGTGCGCGCGGGTGCTGCTGCAGGCGCTGGCGCAGCGCCTGCCCGGGCAATCGCGTTTCCTGATGCTGGACGAACCCACGGCCAGCCTGGATCCCTTGCACCAGCACGGCCTGCTGCGCGCCGCCGGCCGGCTGGCGCACGAGCATGGGCTGGGCGTGCTGGTGATCCTGCACGACATCAACCTGGCGGCGCGCTGGTGCGACAGGCTGGTGTTCATGGCGCAGGGCCGCATCGCGGCGGACGGGCCCGCCGCCCAGGTGCTCCGGCCGGCGGTATTGCAGCAGGTGTACGGCTTGCCGGCGCGCGTGCTGGAGGACCGCGGCCGGCCGGTGGTGTTGTTCGGCGATTGAGCGGCTGCGCCCGCGCGTTTTCGCGCGGCCGGCGTCTGCCGCCCGTCCTGCGGCGTCCTACAGGCCGAGTTCGCCCCACATGGCGTCGACGCGGGCCTTGACCGCCGGGTCCATCCTGATGGGCGTGCCCCATTCGCGCTGGGTCTCGCCGGGCCACTTGTTGGTCGCGTCCATGCCCAGCTTGCCGCCCAGCCCGGATACCGGCGAGGCGAAGTCCAGGTAGTCGATCGGCGTGTTTTCCACCGTCACCGTATCGCGCACCGGGTCCATGCGGGTGGTCATGGCCCAGACCACTTCCTTCCAGTCGCGCACGTCGATGTCCTCGTCCACCACCACGATGAACTTGGTGTACATGAACTGGCGCAGCACGCTCCAGAGCCCGAACATCACCCGCTTGGCGTGGCCGGGGTATTGCTTGCGCATGGACACCACCGCCAGGCGGTAGCTGCAGCCCTCGGGCGGCAGGTAGAAGTCCACGATCTCGGGCAGCTGGCGGCGCAGCAGCGGCACGAACACCTCGTTCAGCGCCACGCCCAGCACCGCCGGCTCGTCGGGCGGCTTGCCGGTATAGGTGGTGTGGTAGATGGCGTCGCGCCGCATCGTGATGCGTTCGACCGTGAAGACGGGGAACCAGTCCTGCTCGTTGTAGTAGCCGGTGTGGTCGCCATAGGGGCCTTCCAGCGCCATTTCGTAGTCGGACTGCGGCGGCGGCGGGGCCCCTTCGGGCACCTGGGGCGCGTGCGCGCGCGGGTCGGACGCCGGCAGCAGATGGCCCTCCAGCACGATTTCGGCGCTGGCCGGCACCGACAGCGTGCTGCCCAGCGCCTGCGTCACTTCCGTGCGCGAGCCGCGCAGCAGGCCGGCGAACTGGTATTCGGACAGGCTGTCGGGCACGGGCGTGACCGCGCCCAGGATGGTGGCCGGATCGGCGCCCAGCGCCACGGCCACCGGGAAGGGCTGGCCCGGGTGGGCCAGGCAGTGGTCGCGGAAATCCAGCGCGCCGCCGCGGTGCGACAGCCAGCGCATGATCAGCTTGTTGCGGCCGATGAGCTGCTGGCGGTAGATGCCCAGGTTCTGGCGGCGCGCCTTGGGCCCGCGCGTGATCACCAGGCCCCAGGTGAGCAGCGGCGCGATGTCGCCCGGCCAGCAGGTCTGCAGGGGCAGGGCGCCCAGGTCCACCTCGTCGCCCTCGATGACGAGCTCCTGGCAGGGGGCGCCGCGCACCGTCTTGGGGCTCATGTCCCACATGGCCGACTTGAGCATGGCCACCTTGGACAGCGCATCGCGCAGCCCGCGCGGCGGCTCGGGCTCGCGCAGCGAGGCCAGCAGCTCGCCGGTCTCGCGCAGCGCGCCGACGTCCTCGGCGCCCATGCCCCAGGCCACGCGCTGGGGGGTGCCGAACAGGTTCGCCAGCACCGGCCGGCCGGCCGGCCGGCCGTCGTGCTGCGCGTTCTCGAAGAGCAAAGCCGGCCCCTGCGCACGCAGCACGCGGTCGCCGATCTCGGTTATCTCCAGATTCGTGGAAACCGGGGCAACAATGCGCCGCAAGGCGCCCCGTTGCTCGATCTGCGCGATAAAGTCCCTAAGATCCCTGTATTTCACCTTCAATATCCACGAATTTGGTTACATATGACGGAATCCACTGAGGTTAACATCGGGTCCATCGTTACCTAGGAGATTCCAATAATGTCTGATGCGTCGGACACGCCTACCTGGCGTCGGCTGGCGGTCACCGCCCACCATTATCTTGCAGAGCTGGTGCGAACCAGCGCCGTCTACCTCGGCATCGCCGTGCTGGTCGCGGCCACCATCATCGTTGCCTTGCCCGGCCTGCGCGACCAGGCGCTGCAGGCCCACAGCGCCATGGTCGCCGCGCTGGCGCCCGAATCCGTGCAGAATGCGCTGCCGTCCGAGACGGCCGGGATCGCGCCCGAGTCGCCCGCCTCGCCGACCGGCGCGCTGGGCATGCCCGGCGTGCGCAATTTCCTGGGCGCCATCGGCTCGGTGCCCCCGGTGCGCGTGCTGAACGAGCAGGGCATCACGCGCGAGCAGGTCGAAGCCCTGCGCGGCTACATTTCGCGCAAATACCGCGTGGCCTACGACGCCACCGGCGTGCTGGTCAATACCGCCTTCCTGGTCGGGCACGAGCTGGACCTCGATCCCATCCTGCTGCTGGCCGTGATGGCCATCGAATCGCGCTACAACCCTTTCGCGGAAAGCCATGTCGGCGCCCAGGGGCTGATGCAGGTCATGACCCGGGTGCACCGGGAGAAATTCGAGCCGTTCGGCGGCGGCGACGGCGTGGCCCTGAACCCGGTGGCCAACATCAAGGTCGGCGGGCAGATCCTGCGCGACTGCATCGACCGCCGCGGTTCGCGCGCGGCCGGCCTGGCCTGCTACGTGGGCGCCACCGGCCCCAGCGACGGCGGCTATGGCGCCAAGGTGCAGGCCGAGCGCCGCCGCCTGGCCCTGGCGGCCGGCGTGCCCCTGGCCAAGGACTAGG
>NZ_JBANET010000025.1:0-57903 GCF_037026685.1 Orrella sp. JC864
TCTTCCGATCTCGCGCCGGCGCCCGCGCCCGGGCCGGCCAGCATGCCGCCCGCGCCCAGCGCGGCGCGCACGGCATCGTCGCCGCCGGCGCCGGCCATGCCGGATTCGCCGGTCAGCACCCCGCGCAGCACGGCCGCCAGCTGAGTCGCCTGCGCATTGCGCAGATGCACCACGTGCAGGTTGCCCGGATCGGTCTGCACGTTGTCCAGCTTGATGACCAGGTCGCGCGCCACGGCGGTGCGCTCGGGGCTGCTGGAGCGGATGATCACGCTGTTCGAGCGCGGGTCGGCCAGCACGGCGATGCCCTCGCCCTGCTGGCCGCCGGTCTGCAGCAGCTCGGCGGCCAGGGCGGCGATGTCCAGGGCCACGCCGTTGTAGATCTTGACCACGTCCGTATCCAGCGCGGTGGGCGTGTCGATGCTTTCGATGATGCGGGCGATGCGCTCCAGGTTTTCCGCGTAGTCGGTCACGACGATGGTATTGTTGCCGGGATAGGCGGTGATGGGATTGTCCGGCGCGATCATGGGGCGCAGGATGGGCACCAGCTTCTCGGCGTTCTCGTAGCTCAGACGGAAAGTGCGCGTGGCCATGCCGCCCGGCGCGGCCGGCTCGTTGACGCCGCCGCCTTGCAGCTTGGCATCGGCGGCCGGCACCACGCGGCTGACCCCGCCGACATCGACGATGGTGTAGCCCTGCATGCGCAAGGCCCCCAGCAGCATGCCGTAGGCGGTATCGGCCGACACCTCGCCATCGGACACCAGGGTCAGCTGGCCCTTGACGCGCGGATCGACCAGGAAGTTGCGGCCGGTAAAGCGCGCCAGCGCGCGCAGCACGCCTTGCAGGTCGGCGTCGACGAAGTTCAGCAACACCTTGCCGTCGTTCAGGTCGGGCGGGCCGGCCGGCCGCGGTGCGCGGTCCGCGCCGGCGGACGGGCCCGCGCCGGCAGCGGCGCCGGACTGGCGCACCGGGCGGATGACGGGCTGCCGCTCGGCGGGCGGCAAGGGCTCGGCCCGGGCCGGCGGCGCCGGCTCGATGCCCGCCGCCTGCCGGGCCGGCGCCGGGGTATAGACGCCCGCGCGCAACAGCGGCTCTTCGGCCTGCGGCGCGGCGCAGCCGGCCAGCAGCACGCAGAACAGCCAGGGAAAGGCGCGCGGCACGCAGCGCGGGCCGTCCGTCCCGGGCGGGCGCACGTGCCGGCCCGCCAGCATGACCTGATTCAGATAAGAATCATGCTTTAGCGAATAGTCCGCCCCCTGGGCCGCAACGGCCTCTTGCCTTGCATCGCACTGCCGCATCAGGAATCTTCCTCAAGAGTATCGGGGCTGGCCAGTTGCAGCCAGCCGGTAACCGTGCCGGGCGCATCGGGCTGCGCTTGCGGGTCACGCTGCAATTGCGCCTGCCGCACCGCCAGCCCCAGGCTGCCCGGGCCGGCAAGCAGCCAAGGCATCAAGGCGTGCGCGGGGGCGGCCTCGAAGGCCACGCGCACCGTGCCTGCCTGCGCGCCGCCCTGGCGGCCATCGGCCTGGTCCAGGGCGAAGCGGCCCGCCAGGCCGGCTTGCGCCAGGCTCTGGCGCAAGGCCTGGCCGAGGTCGCCGTGCCCGGACGCGGTGCCGGCCGAAGGCGGCGCCACGTCGCGCAGCACCTCCTCCAGCGCGGCGGCCTGAGATTGCAGGCGGGGGATCTCGGCCTGCCAGCGGCTGATCTGCCGCAAGGCCGGCTCGGCCCAGAACAGCCACACCGTGCCCGCGCCCAGCACGGCCGCGGCGGCCGCGCACAGGCGCCGCTCGCGCGCGGACAGCGTGCGCCATTGGGCGGCCGCGCGCCTGCGCAAGTCCGCCCAGCGGGCCTGCGCCGCCGCCGGCGCGCGCCGGCGTGCGGCCCAGGCATTCAGGCGCTGCGACAGCCCGCTCATCGGCCCGTCCTGCTTGCGCCATTGCCCTGGCCGGCGGCGGGCCGCGCCGCCAGGCTCTCTTGCCGGGCATGCACCTGCCAGCCGCCGGCGTGCGGCGCGATGCTCAGGCCCGCGGCCTGGGCGCGCTCGGCCACGGCGGCGGCCTGCGATTCGGACGGCGGCGGGCCGCCGCGCAGGCCGATGAAGAGCACGCCGTCCTGGTAGCGCAGCGTCTGGACCTGCCCCTGCAAGCCGTCCAGGCTGGCCGAGGCCGCGCGCAGCATGCGCGCGAAATCGGGCTCGCCTGCCTCTTCGGACGCGCCGGCCAGCCGCGCCTCGCGCTGCTGGCGGGCTTGCTGTAAGGGGTTGACCACGATGGGCAGCTCGGGAAAGACGTCCTGCACGCGCGCGCGCATATGGTCTTGCAGGGCCTTGCCGTGCGTGGCCAGGCGGGCGGCCTGCAGGCTCAGGCCGCCCAGCCAGGCCAGCATGGCGCCGGCCAGCAGGGCGGCGGCCAGGCCCCAGCGCGCCGCCGGCCGCCCCGCGTGCGCGCCCGGGACCGGCAGCGACCAGCCCGGCGCGGGGCCGGACCAGCACAAGGCCGGCGGCGGCATCGCGGCGGCCGCGGCCTCGGCCGGCAAGGGCGCGCCAGGCGGCAGGACCAGGCCGCTGGCCGTGCCGGTGCGCACCATCTGCCAGCCATCGACCTGGATCATGGCCGGCGCCGGCCCCTGCACCGGCAGGAAAAACGGCGCCGGATACAAGGCCTGCAGGCGCAGGCCGATGGCGCGCAGCTGCGCCATGGCCGTCTGCAGGGCCTGCTGCGGCAGCCAGGCCAGCGGCACGGCGCCGTCGGCCTGGCGCGGCCCGTAGGCCAGCGCCAGCGATTCGACCGGCCCCAGGGCCAGTGCCTCGACTTCGCCCGTCACCGCGGCGCGCCGGCGCTTCTCGGGCAAGGGCGGCATGGACACGGCCACCAGCGCGCAGGATTCCGGATGCAGCACGGCCTCGGCGCGCAGCATGCCGTAACGCCGGGCGATCTCGGCCAGGCTTGCTTGCCCCGGTTGCCATTGCCCGCCGGCCAGCACGGCATAGGCCGCCACGGCGTCGGGCTGCAGCCGGTCCAGCCGCGGCAGGGCAAGGCGCAGGCCGGCCGGTTTCATGCGCCTTCCCGGGTCCAGACCACGCGCGGCGTCGTCCGCTTGTCGTCGTGCAGCAGGGCTGCCATGATCATGACCACGCCCTGGTGCTCGACCACGCCGCGCACCAGGAAAAAATTGCTTTGGATGCCGATGGGCAGGCGTTCGTTGCGCAGCTCGGGCATCTGCAGGCGGTTCATGATGTCGCCGCGGTTGACGAACCACTGCCCCTGGTCGCGCTGGCCGAGCAGCGCGCGGGCGCGTTCGAGCGTATAGCCCGGGATCCACGCGGCCAGCACCTCGGCGCGCGTGGTGTTGGCGTTGAGCCAGGTGCGCGCCGGCAGGATGGTGACGTAGGGCTTGAGCCGCGCGATGACCTGGGCGTCCACGCCCTCGACAGCCAGCAGGTCTTCGAGCGCGCGCGGGAACGGCGCGCGGGGCCGGGGCAGGCTGGCGGGCAGCCCCAGGCGCGCCCGCACCTGCTGCTCGGCCTGGCGCCGGGCCTGCGTCTGCGGATCCTGCGCATCGGGGCGCGGGGCGCGCTGCGGCGAGGCGATGGCCAGCAGCACCCGGCGCATGATGGCGTCGGCGCTTGCCGCGGGCACGCCCAGCATCGCGCACAGGCGCGTGAAGGCCTCGACCTCGGAGACGACCACCTCGCCGTCCCATTCGAGGTTGCGCAGGTTGAACTTGCCCTGCTCGTCGATGATTTCCCCGCGATAGACGCCGAACTGCGCACGCGAGCGCCCGCCCGGGCGCAAGGCCACGGGCTGGCTCCAGGCGCCGTCCAGCCGCGTAGCCGGGTCGCGCTGCGCCTCGCGCTCGAGCAGCGCCTGCGCCCAGGCCAGCCCGCCGCGCAGCAGCCAGCGCGCCTGCACGCGGCTTTGCTCGGCCTGCGCGCTATCGGTGCGGGCGGCCTGGCGCGCCAGGATGCCGGCGGCCATGACGCTGACCACGGCCACGATCAGCAGCGCGGCCACGGCCGCCATGCCCTGCTGGCCCGGCACGAAGGGACGCTGGCGATGCTGCATCGCGGCTCCTGCCTAGAGCTGCCAGGAGCCGATGTCGGCGTCCACGCCCTCGCCGCCCGGCTGGCCGTCCGCGCCCAGCGAGAAGACGTCGATCTCGCCGTTGGCGCCGGGATTCAGGTATTGATAGGGGTTGTTCCAGGGATCGACCGGCAGGCGGTCCAGGTAAGGCCGCCAGTTGGGCGGCACCGGGCCGTCGCCGGGCTTTTCCGACAGCGCGCGCAGGCCCTGGGCATTGCTCGGGTAGCGGCCGTTGTCCAGCCGGTAGAGCTTGAGCGCCTGCATGATGGCGCCGATGTCCTGGCGCGCGGCCACGGCGCGGGCCTGGTCGGGGCGGTCCAGCACGTTGGGCACGACCAGCGCGGCCAGCACCCCCATGATGACCACCACGATCATGATCTCGATCAGCGAGAAGCCGCGCTGGCGCCGGCCGTCCCGGCCGCGCCCATGCCTGTCCCGCCGCGCGGCGGCCGCCCTGCTCGCTTGCATCCGACTTCTCCTGCCCTAAGCTGGAGCGTCGTATCGTGGCAGGCGGGTATTGCAGCGGAAAGTAGGATGCTCGGGAGGATGACAGGTCACGCCGTGGTCATGCCCGCGGGATCCGTGTGCATCCCGCGGGCATGGCCAGGCGCTAGGCCTTGAGCACCGCCTGTCCGCCCAGGTAGGGCTGCAGCGCCGCGGGCACGCGGATCGAGCCGTCGGCCTGCTGGTGGTTTTCGAGCACGGCCACCAGCGCGCGGCCCACGGCCAGGCCCGAGCCGTTCAAGGTGTGCAGGTATTCGGGCTTGCCCTGGCCGGCGCGGGTGCGCGCCTGCATGCGGCGGGCCTGGAAGGCCTCGCAGTTGGACACCGACGAGATCTCGCGCCAGGTGTCCTGGGCCGGCAGCCAGACTTCCAGGTCATAGGTCTTGGCCGCGCCGAAACCCATGTCGCCGGTGCACAGCAGCACCACGCGGTAGGGCAGTTCGAGCTTTTGCAGCACCGCCTCGGCATGGCCCACCATTTCTTCGAGCGCCTCGTAGGATTGCGCGGGATGGACGATCTGCACCATCTCGACCTTGTCGAACTGGTGCTGGCGCACCAGGCCGCGCGTGTCGCGCCCGCCGCTGCCGGCTTCCGAGCGAAAGCACGGCGTATGGGCGGTCAGCTTGATGGGCAGCTGCTCGGCCGGCACGATGGCATCGCGCACCGAGCTGGTCAGCGTGATCTCGGAGGTGGAGATCAGGTAGAGGTCTTCGCGCGGGACGGGGCGGCCCTGCTCGTCCGTCTCGGGTTCGGACTCGCCGCCCTTGGTGACCCAGAACATGTCGTCCTTGAACCTGGGCAGCTGGCCCGTGCCCACCAGCGTCGAGCCGTGGACGATGTAGGGGGTGTAGCACTCGGTGTAGCCGTGCGCGGTGGTCTGCAGGTCCAGCATGAACTGCGCGAGCGCGCGGTGCAGGCGGGCGACCGGGCCGCGCATGAAGGCGAAGCGCGCGCCCGAGAGCTTGGCGGCGGTGTCGAAGTCCAGGCCCAGCGGCGCGCCCAGCGCCACGTGATCCTGGGGCACGAAGGGCAAGGCGGGCGGATTGCCATCGGGACCGGCCTGCCCGGGCAGCCAGCGCCTCACTTCGACGTTGTCGTCGCTGCAAGCGCCGGCCGGCACGCTTTCGTGCGGCAGGTTGGGCACGGCCAGCAGCAGCGCGTTGAGCTCCTGCTGCAGGGCGCCCAGTTCTTCCTCGAGCGTTTTCAGGCGCGCGGGCACGGCCTGCGATTCGGCCATCACGGCGCTGGCGTCCTCGCCGCGCGCCTTGAGCTGGCCGATCTGCTTGGCCAGGGCGTTGCGCCGCGCCTGCAGCGACTCGGTTTCGGTTTGCAGCGCCTTGCGGCGGGACTCGAGCGACTCGAAACGTGCGACGTCGAAAGCGAAGCCGCGGGCTTGCAGCCGGGCAACCACGGATTGAAGATCTTTGCGCAGCAGGGTCGGGTCGAGCATGATGAACCGGAAAAAAGAGGATGAAAAAAATCGGCGCGCCGGGCCGTGCGGCACGCCGGATGGCGGCGGCTTCAGGACGGCTTGCCGCCTCGGGACTGGCGGTCGAGCTCGCGCAGGAAAGCCAGCTTTTGCTGGATTTTAGCCTCCAGGCCGCGGTCGGTCGGCTTGTAGAACCGCGCGTTCAGGCCGTCGGGCATGTAGCGCTCGCCGGCTGCATAGCCGTGAGGCTCGTCGTGGGCATAACGGTAGGCTCGGCCGTGGCCCAGGGCCTTCATCAGCTTGGTGGGCGCATTGCGCAGGTGCATGGGCACCGGGGCGCTGCCGTGCGTCTCGGCATAGCGGCGCGCCTCCTTGTAGGCCATGTACACGGCGTTGGACTTGGGCGCGCAGGCCAGGTACACCACCGCCTGCGCCAGCGCCAGCTCGCCTTCGGGCGATCCCAGCCTTTCGTAGATGTCGGCGGCCGACAGCGCGATCTCGCCGGCGCGCGGGTCGGCCAGGCCGATGTCCTCGATCGCCATGCGCACGATGCGGCGCGACAGGTAGCGCGGGTCGGCGCCGCCATCGAGCATGCGCGCGAACCAGTACAGCGAGGCGTCCGGGTCCGAGCCGCGCACCGCCTTGTGCAAGGCGCTGATCTGGTCGTAGAAGGCGTCGCCGCCCTTGTCGAAACGGCGCAGGTTCTGCGATAGCGCGGTTTCCAGCCACTCGGGGTCGACCTGCCCGCGCCCGGCCGTGCGCGCGGACTCGGCCACGACCTCGACTGCGTTGATGAGCCGGCGCGCATCGCCGTCGGCCCAGCCGGCCAGCTGCTCGCGCGCGGCCTGGGTGAACAGCAGGGGCTCGCCGCCGCCGTCCTGGTTCAGCGCCGTCACGGCGCGCTCGATCAGGGTAAGCAGCTCCGGCTGGCTGAGCGACTCCAGCACGTAGACCCGCGCGCGCGAGAGCAGCGCCGAATTGACTTCGAAGGACGGATTTTCGGTCGTGGCGCCAATGAAGGTGAACAGGCCGCTTTCGACATAGGGCAGGAAGGCGTCCTGCTGGGCCTTGTTGAAGCGGTGCACCTCGTCCACGAACAGGATGGTGCGCCGCCCCTGGCCCTGCGCGACCTGGGCCGAGACCACGGCGTCGCGGATGTCCTTGACCCCGCCGAGCACCGCCGAGATGGCGATGAACTGGGCGTCGAAGCCTTCGGCCATCAGGCGCGCCAGCGTGGTCTTGCCCACGCCCGGCGGGCCCCAGAAGATCATGGAATGCGGCCGGCCCGAGGCGAAGGCCACCTGCAGGGGCTTGCCGGGGCTGAGCAGGTGCGACTGCCCCACCACGTCGGAAAGAGTGCGCGGGCGCAGGCGCTCGGCCAGCGGCACGCTGCCGGCCGGCCCGGCGGCGGTGAAAAGGTCTGCGCTCATGGCTGCAAATGCTGTTCGGACATCCAGTTATTACACCACGTCGGCAGCCATCTGCGCCCGCAGAATCCGCCCGAAAGCCTGTGCGGCAGGCGGCATCGCGCGGTCGCGGTGCGCCAGCAGGCACAACTCGCGCTGCACCGCAGGCGCCACCAGCGGCCGGTACTGGATACGCCGCGAGCGCCGCAGGGTCCGCGCATAAGACGGCAGGACGGCTACGCCCAGCCCTGCCTCCACCATGGAAACGGCGGTGGAGATCGAAGAGACCTCGTAGCGCGGGGCCAGTTGCACGCCTGCGGCAGCCGAAGCGCCATCGACCAGTGCCTGCAAGGCATTGTCGCGCCCGAAGGCGATCAGGGGGGCGCCGGCCAGCGCTTTCCAGCTTGCCTGGCGCAGGCGTGCGAGGGAATGGGCAACCGGCACGGCCAGTACCAGTTCGTCGTCCATCAACACCTCTATCACCAGCAGTTCGGCGCGGCTGCGGTCCACCGGCGCGATACCCAGCTCGGCCGCGCCTTCCTGGACCAGACGCTGAATGCCTGCCGGGCCCAGGTCGTCGCGTACGACAACCAGGACGTCCGGATGCTCCACTTGAAAACGTTCGAGCGCTCGGGGCAGCAACGTTGCAGCAAAAGTGGGCGTGGTAGCCACGACGATGCGCCCGCGTGCGCGCGCCGCCCATGCGCGCGTCTCGGCCACGGCGTTATGCAGATCCACCAGGATGGCTTCGGCCTGGGGCAGGAAGCCCCGGCCGGCGTCGGTCAGCATGACCTTGCGCGTGGTGCGCTCGAACAGCGTCACCCCCAGGTCTTCCTCCAGCGCACGGACCAGCATGCTCAAGGCGGACTGGGTCAGATGCAAGCGAGCCGCCGCGGCCGAAAAACCGCCGAGTTGGGCGACGGCAACGAAGGCCCGTAAGTGACGCAAGGTCAAATTCATCAAGTTGCTTGATTAATCAATAACAATTCATCAATTGTATGCACAAAGGGCTTGCCATAGAGTCGGTATGACGCCTGCCCGCGCCGGCATGGACTTACCAGCCGGCAGTCGGACAGGTCAGACGAACCAACCAGAGGAACGACGAGACGCCATGCAGACCCCCGCAGACCTGATCGATGAAACCTACGATGTGCTGGTTGCCGGTGCGGGCGTGACCGGCATCTGCGCCGCCCTGGCGGCCGCCCGCCAGGGCGCGCGCACCGTACTGCTGGAGCCGCGGCCGTTCATCGGCGGCAACGCCGCTACCGGGCTGTGCATCCATACGTTCAAGACCAAGGATGGCCGGCAGGTGGTGCGCGGCCTGGCCCAGGAAATCGTCGACGCGCTGGTCGAACAAGGCGGCGCGGTCGGCCATGTGCCGCTGCCAGAAGGCTACGTGCATTCGGTCACGCCGGTCGATGCCGACCTGTTCCGCATGCAGACCACGGCCATGCTGGCGCACGCGGGCGTGACGATCCTGTACAACACCGCGCTGGTCGACGCCGACATGCGTCAGGACAGCATCGAGCGCGTCCTGGTATGCAGCAAGAGCAAGCTGGGCTACCTGAAAGCGCGGGTATTCGTCGATGCGACAGGCGATGCGGACCTGGCCTTGCGGGCCCAGGCGCCGGTGCGCACCGGCTGGAGCGGCTCGGGCGCAATGCAGCCTGTATCGATGATGATGCGCGTGGTCTCGGTGGACACGCGACGCGCCTGCCAGGCGCTCTCGGAGCACCCGCCAGCGTGGGCCACCAAGCGGGGAGAGTCCGAGCCCATCCCCGTGTATTTCCACGGCACTTTCACCCGGTGGAACGGCGTGCTGCGCGAATTGGGCATCTATGACCACGACGACCACCAGTTCTGGACCAATACGGTCTGGCCCGACCAGCTGAACTTCAACGGTAGCCGGCTGGCGCACATCGACGGCAGCGATCCCATCGCGCTTTCGCGCGCCACCGTCGCGCTGACCGAGCAGTTGCACAAGCTGGGGGCCTTCCTGCGCGCCCACGTGCCGGGTTTCGAACATGCCTCGTTCATACCCAATGCCTTCGTCGGTGTGCGCGAGACCCGCAACGTGCGAGGCCTGTACGAACTGGACGAGTCGGATATCCGCGCCGGCCGCCGCTTCGACGACGCCATCGGCCAGGGGTGCTTTCCGGTGGACATTCACCATCCCGACGGCAAGAAGCAGGAACATATAGACATCGGCGGCGACGGCGCCTACGACATCCCCTACCGCGCGCTGGTGCCGCAGAACGTGCGCAACCTGCTGGTGGCCGGGCGCTGCATCTCGGTCAGCGAATACGCCAACGGCGCCACGCGCAACATGGCACCTTGCATGACCACCGGCGAAGCCGCCGGCGTGGCCGCGGCGCTATGCTCGGCCACGGCCACGCCCTGCGCCGAACTGCCCATGGCACGCCTGCAGCCCGCGCTGGTGCAGGCCGGTGCATATCTGGGAGAAGTCGTGCGGGCTTAGCCGCGATCTTGGCCCAGGCGCCGGCCTCGCAGCCGAACCGGCAGGCGCCTTCCCTATAAGAACCACAGGAGACTTCGGCATGAAAACGTGGATCCGTATCGCGCGGGCAGCCCTGCTCGTGCTTGCCGCGGCCGGCGCAGGCGCCGCCATCGCGCAACAGCCCGCCTATCCGTCCAAGCCGGTACGTTTCGTCGTCCCCTATCCGCCCGGGGGCGCCTCCGACGTGATTGCCCGGCTGCTGGCCGAAAAGCTCACAGCAAGCTACGGCCAGCCGTTCATCATCGAGAACCGGCCCGGCGCCAATGGCATCATCGCCCTGGAAGCCGTGGCCAAGGCGGCCCCGGACGGCTACACCATCCTGATGGGCAATGTCGGCCCGAACGCCATCAATGCCGGCCTGTACCCCAAGCTGCCGTTCGATGCGCGCAAGAGCTTCGCACCCATCACGCTAGCCAGTTCGGTGCCTATCGTGCTGCTGGTGGGCCCGTCCCTGCAGGTCGAAACAGTGGGTGAACTGATCGAGCATGCCCGCAAGCATCCAGGCACCGTCCAGTTCGGCTCGGGCGGGCCCGGGTCCGCCACGCATCTGACAGCCGAACTGTTCAAGGACATGGCCGGCATCGACATCGTGCACGTGCCCTACAAGGGCGACGTACCGGCGATGACCGACGTTCAGGGCGGACACGTGGGCATGACGTTCGCCACGTCGGTGGCGGCCATGCCGTTCATCACGGGCGGCAAGCTGCGGGTCTTGGGCACGGCCTCCCGGGAACGTCCCGCCTCGCTGGCGCAGTATCCCGTCATCGCCGAGCAAGGCGTGCCCGGCTTCGAATCCACGTCCTGGGGCGGCGTGCTGGCCCCGGCCGGCACGCCCGGGCCGGTGATCGACTCGCTGAACCGGCACATCGTGCAGGCGCTGGAGCAGCCCGATGTGCGCGCCCGTTTCGCCCAGCTCGGCGCCCAGGTGGTGACCAGCACGCCCCAGGAATTCGAAGCCTACCTGGCCGCCGAGATCGACAAATGGTCCGGCGTAATCAAGATGGCCGGGGTCACCGTGGATTGAAAAGAACGGCGGTGTCGTCCAGCGGGGGACTTTTGGTGTACCGTCGTGTGCGGGGCCGGCGCCTATTTCAAAGGCGCCGGCCTTCCCGCAACCGCCTGGACCCGAACGCATGAGCATCGCACTGCACACCTGGGATACGCCCAACGGCCGCAAGATCAGCATCGCCCTCGAAGAAATGGAACTGCCCTATACCGTGCACCCCGTGAATATCGGACGCGGCGAGCAGTTCGAGCCGGCTTTCCTGAAGATCAGCCCGAACAACCGCATCCCGGCCATCGTCGATCCGGACGGGCCGGACGGCAAGCCGGTCAGCGTGTTCGAGTCCGGCGCGATCCTGCTGTACCTGGGCGAGAAAACCGGCAAGTTCCTGCCGCGCGGCCTGGGCGAGCGGATCCCGGTGCTGGAGTGGCTGATGTGGCAGATGGGCGGGTTCGGGCCGATGCCCGGGCAGGCGCACCACTTCCTGGGCCTGCAAAACGAAGAGGACCGCCGCTACGGGGTCAAGCGCTACCTGGACGAGACGCGGCGCCTGTACGGCGTGCTGGACCGGCGCCTGGCGGACAGGCAGTTCGTGGCCGATACGCTGTCGGTGGCCGATTTCGCCATCCTGGGCTGGGCCTGGCGGCACGAGCGCCACAAGGTGGGCCTGGCCGACTATCCCAACGTGCAGCGCTGGTACGCCACCCTGATGGCCCGCCCCGCCGTGCAGCGCGGCTTCCAGGTCAAGCTGGGCGCCTGACGCCTGCCGGCGCCGGGCCTTCCTACATCTGGACCACGTCGGCGCCGGCCGGCGGCACGAAGCGGAACTCGTCCTGGGGCAAAGAGGGATTGGGCGAGATGCCCGTGATCTCGACGCGGGTGGTCTGGCCGAAGGCATCGAGCAGTTCGACCCGCACGGGCTGGTTGCCCTTCAGGCCGATATCCACCTGGGCAAAGCCGGCGTCGGCGCCGCGCGGCTTGGCGCGCAGCCATTGCAGGCCGTCGCGGTCGGGCAGCTCGCTGACGTCGAAGGCCTGTTCGAGCGAACCCGAGCCGAACAGGATGGCCGCCGGCGAGGTGCCGATGGCCTCGTCGACCTGGCGCACCGTGACCTGGTTCAGGTCCGGATCGAACTGGAACAGCTGCTTGCCGTCCGAGACGATGGATTGCTCGTAGGGCTGCTGCACCACCCATTTGAAGCGCCCCGGGCGCTCGAACGCGAACTGGCCGCTCTGCCGGGGCCGGGGCTGGCCCTGCGTGCCCACGGTGTACTGCGAGAACGAGCCGGTGGCCGACTTGACCTCGCTCACGAAGGCCTTGAGCTGGTCGGAGGCGCCGGCATGGGCCAGCGCCGAGACGCAAAACAAGGCGGACATCAGCAGGATACGCATGGAGGACTCCGTCGGCGGCCTGGAAGGGCCGCTCTCTGTGGATATGGACCGCCCGCGGGCGGGCCGGTTCCGCCCTATTCTTCCTCGCGCTTGGGCGCGAGGATCTCGCGGTTGCCGTTCGATTGCATGGCCGAGACCACGCCGGCGTTTTCCATCTGTTCGAGCAGGCGGGCGGCGCGGTTATAGCCGATGCGCAGGTGGCGCTGCACCAGCGAGATGGAGGCGCGGCGGTGCTTGAGCACGACCTCGACGGCCTGGTCGTACATGGGATCGGACTCGGCGTCGGCAAAGCCCGTGACCCCGCCCGCGCCCTCGCCCGTATCGCCTTCGAGCCCGCCTTCGAGCAGGCCCTCGACGTAGTTGGGTTCGCCCTGGGCCTTCAGGTGCTCGACGACGCGGTGCACCTCGTCGTCGGACACGAAGGCCCCGTGCACGCGCACCGGCAGGCCGCTGCCCGGCGGCATGTACAGCATGTCGCCCTGGCCCAGCAGGGCCTCGGCGCCCATCTGGTCCAGGATGGTGCGCGAATCGACCTTGGACGAGACCTGGAAGGCGATGCGGGTGGGAATGTTGGCCTTGATCAGCCCGGTGATGACGTCCACGCTGGGGCGCTGGGTGGCCAGGATGAGGTGGATGCCGGCCGCGCGCGCCTTTTGCGCCAGGCGCGCGATGAGCTCCTCGATCTTCTTGCCCACCACCATCATGAGATCGGCCAGCTCGTCGATGACCACCACGATCTGCGGCAGCTCGGCCAGCGGTTCGGGCGCGTCGGGCGTGAGCGAGAAGGGATTGGGGATGGGCTCTTCGCGCTTGGCCGCGTCGCGGATCTTGGCGTTGTAGCCAGCCAGGTTGCGCACGCCCAGCTTGCTCATGACGCGGTAGCGCTTTTCCATCTCGGCCACGCACCAGTTCAGCGCGTTGGCGGCCTGGCGCATGTCGGTGACCACCGGCGCCAGCAGGTGCGGAATGCCTTCGTAGACGCTCATCTCGAGCATCTTGGGATCGATCAGGATGATGCGGGTATGGCTGGCATCGGCCTTGTACAGCAGCGACAGGATCATGGCGTTGATCCCCACCGACTTGCCCGAGCCGGTGGTGCCGGCCACCAGCAGGTGGGGCATCTTGCCCAGGTCGGCCACCACCGGGTGGCCGGCGATGTCCTTGCCCAGCGCCATGGTCAGCACCGAGTTGCTGGCGTGGTAGGTCTGCGAGCCCAGGATCTCGGACAGCCGCACGGTCTGGCGGCGCGGATTGGGCAGCTCCAGGCCCATGAGGTTCTTGCCCGGTATGGTCTCGACCACGCGGATGCTGACCAGGCTGAGCGCGCGCGCCAGGTCCTTGGCCAGGTTGACGATCTGGCTGCCCTTGACCCCGGTGGCCGGCTCGATCTCGTAGCGGGTGATGACGGGCCCGGCCTGGGCGGCGACCACGGTGACCTGCACGCCGAAGTCGGCCAGCTTCTTCTCGATCAGGCGCGAGGTGAATTCGATGGTTTCGGGCGCGACGGTTTCCTGCGCGGCCGCGGGCGGATCCAGCAGCGAGATGGCCGGCAGGTCGCCGTGCACCGGGTCGGCGAACAGGATCTGCTGCTTTTCCTTCTCGATGCGCTCGGACTTGGGCACCACGGTAATGGCCGGCTCGATGCGCACGGGCTGCTCGTGCACCAGTTTTTCCTGCTTGGCCACCACCTGCTCGGTGCGCACCTGCTTGGCCACCTCGCCGACCTTGCGGTCCTGGCGCGCGACATAGGCGTCGCGCAGCCGGCGCACGGCCGCCTCGATGGCCAGGCCGACCCGCTCGGACACTTGCAGCCACGAGAAATTGAAGAACAGGCTCGAACCGATGGCGATCATGACCAGCAGCGCCAGCGTGGCGCCGGTAAAGCCCAGCGACTGGGCCGCCAGGCCCGCCAGGGCCTGGCCGATGACCCCGCCCGCCCCGCTGCCGTCATCGCTGCGCGCCGGCAGCTCCATGCCCAGCGTGAACAGGCGCAAGGCTTCCAGCCCCACCGAGCCGACCAGCAGGATGAAAAAGCCCACGCCCTGTTCCCAGTGCACGCGCGGCAGCACCTCGGGCTCGCCGCGCGAGCGGATCTGGGTGGCCAGGCGCCGGTAGCCGGCCCAGACGCGGTGCAGCAGCAGCACCACCCACCACCAGGCGGAAAAACCAAACAGATAGAAGAGGATATCGGCCAGGTGCGCGCCGAAGACCCCGCCGCGGTTGTGGATGGCGCCTTCGGGCACGGCGTGCGACCAGCCCGGGTCCTGCGGGCTCCAGGTGGCCAGCACCAGCGCCAGCCAGGCCGCCAGCGCCGCGAACAGGATCCAGCGCGCCTCGCGCAGCAGTGCCGACAAGCGGGTCTGCAAGGGCGAGGGGCCGTTACGGGTGTTGCGGGAAGCGCGAGGAGAAGCAGCGGTCATACGAGGCATGCGGCTCATTATAATTGGGTGTTAACTTCAAGATTCTGCGGCCATTTCCATGACTTCTCCCAAGCACGCCCATGTGTTGATCCTGGGCTCCGGCCCTGCCGGCTATACCGCGGCGGTCTACGCCGCACGCGCCAATCTCAAGCCCGTGCTGGTCACCGGCTTGGCCCAGGGCGGCCAGCTCATGACCACCACCGACGTGGACAACTGGCCGGCCGACTTCGCCGGGGTGCAGGGCCCGGAGCTGATGCAGCGCTTCCAGCAGCACGCCGAGCGCTTCGATACCGAAATGGTATTCGACCAGATCGCCAAGGTCGACCTGTCCAGGCGTCCCTTCACGCTGACCGGCGACGCCGGCGCGGTCTATACCTGCGACGCGCTGATCATCGCCACCGGCGCCTCGGCCAAGTACCTGGGCCTGCCTTCCGAAGAGGCCTTCATGGGCCGCGGGGTCTCGGGCTGCGCCACCTGCGACGGCTTCTTCTACCGCGACCAGGACGTGGTGGTGGTGGGCGGGGGCAACACGGCGGTCGAGGAGGCCCTGTACCTGTCCAACATCTGCCGCACCGTCACGGTGATCCACCGGCGCGACAAGTTCCGCGCCGAGCCCATCCTGGTCGACAAGATGATGGCCAAGGTGCAAAACGGCAACATGCGCCTGAAGCTGTTCTGCGAATTGCAGGAAGTGCTGGGCGACGATTCGGGCGTGACCGGCGTGCGGCTGGCCAACAAGCAGACCGGCGCCACCGAGGAGCTGGCCGTCACCGGCGCCTTCATCGCCATCGGCCACCATCCGAACACGGCCATCTTCGAGGGCCAGCTGGACATGGAAAACGGCTACATCAAGACCCGCAGCGGCCTGAACGGCCTGGCCACCATGACCTCGGTGCCCGGCGTGTTCGCCGCCGGCGACGTCCAGGACCACGTCTACCGCCAGGCCATCACCAGCGCCGGCACCGGCTGCATGGCCGCGCTGGACGCGCAGCGGTGGCTGGAGAACGCGGGGCAGTAGAAGGCCAAGCGGACATCAGGCCGCGCGCACTTCGCTCAGCAGTTCGGGATGCCTATCCAGCAGCTTGAGCAGCTTGACCAAAGCCAGCGGCGGCCGGGTCTTGCCGGTTTCGTAACGAGAAAAGGCATTGACACCGCCCCCGAATATCTCTGCCGCTTCGCGCTGGTCCAGCGCCAGCTTGCGGCGGACTGCGGCAATGAAGGCCGGGTCCACGGTCGAGGCGTTCACCTGTTTGTTAAATGCCAGCATCGCAGCGCTTACGCGTGCGGACTCGGCCGCATCCAGGACGCATTCTCCGCAAGCCGGACAATACAGGCCCCTCACCGCCGGTATGAGGGTCGTTTCGCCTTTATAGGCATGAGGCCGGTCCCGGACGTCCCGCACCAGGCTGCCCGCGGCGCATATGGGGCATTTCATGGTCACAGTTCCTTGAATGACACGATGAGCACATCGTCGATGACCGTCAACTTCAGATAGACCGGCCCGGCCACCGTATCGGGCCGATAGACGTCCTGCCAGACACGATGGTTGGCGTAGGTCGTCATGCTTTTGTGAAAATCCCGAAGCGTCAGGGCCATGACGACATCCACCATTGCAGGGAAATCAAGGCCCAGCGCGGCGGCGCCCGACAAGGCCGAAACCGTGGCCTGTATCCGGCCAGCCTGGACCAAGGCCTTGACACTTTGCAGTGGACAATGAGGCCTTGCTTTTTCCATGAGATGCTAACCTAGTAGGTTATTTCTGACAACGAGTCCGAGGCATCGCGCGCACCGCCGGCGCACTGGATCCCTCCCGGACACGCAGATATAGCTTGAAGATGCCGAAACGTCGCGCCGAGCGCGACCATCTTGTCCACCCTGGGAAAGACCTGAACGGAACGATGGAAAGAACCCCTCACGCTACGCCTGCGGCTTGGCTGGCCGCCGAGAGAAAGCCGCTTATTCATCCTGGAATGCCCCTGCGATGAAAAACAGCAAGCAGGGTTTCGCTGAACTGAAAGCGCTGCAAAAACAGGCCGAGGAAAACCGCCGCAACCAACAGGCGGCCGCCCGCAAGCTGGCGGCGCCCGGACCGGCGGCGCAGGCCCCGCAGGCAAGCGCCTTCACGGGCAAGGCCCCGCCCGAAGACGCCGCCGTGTTCCGGCAAGCCATGGGCGCGGTCACACCCATTCGCAGCGACCGCGTGGCCCGGGCCGGCCATGCCAGGCCGCCCAGCGACGAGCAGTTGCGCCGGCGCGCCTGGGCCATGGGCAGCCAGGAGCCCGAGACACCCAAGCCGCCGCCCGAAGTCTCGGATGAATACGTGGCGCGCCTGCTTACCGATGAGGGCAACGCCTTCGTGCGCACCGGCATGGCGCCCGATACGCTGCGCAAGCTGCGCCGCGGCTATTGGTCGGTGAGGACCGAGCTGGACCTGCACGGCATGACGCTGGAGCAGGCGCGGCCGGCGCTGGCGCGCTTCCTTCAGCAAGCCGCCCAGGAAGGCCTGCGCTGCGTGCGGGTGATCCACGGGCAAGGCCACAATTCGCCCGGCGAGCCGGTGCTGCGCGACAAGGTGACGCGCTGGCTGGTGCAGCACGCGGTGGTGCTGGCCTTTGCGCAGGGCAAGGCAGCCGATGGCGGAGAGGGATCAGTGCGGGTGTTGTTGAGGGATGGCGGGGCGGCTGATATGGAGTAGTGGCGGCTGATCCGTTAGCGACCGCTGATCGACGGCCGTCGTGGCCGCCCTCACGCCCTCTGCCCCCCTTACCCCATCTGCCCCGCTCAATCCGGCCTTCGCACAAAATCCACCAACTGCCGCGTCGCCGCATCCGGCCGCGGCGTGATGAGCGACACCAGCACGATGACGGCAAAGGCCACCGGCGCGCCGAAGATGCCGGCGGCGATGGGCTGGATGCCCCACCACAGCTGCACGGGGTCGGTGCGCGGCACGCCGAAGAGCGCCTCGCGCAGCCAGGGCTGGGTCTGGGCCATGTACCAGGCGGTCACCCCCAGGCCGGCGGCCATGCCCCAGGTCGCGCCCCAGCGGTTGGCGCGCTTCCAGAAGATGCCCAGCACCAGGGCCGGGAAGAAGGTGCAGGCGGCGAACGAAAAGGACGCCGTCACCATGAACAGGATGTCCGCCGGCTTTTGCGCCGCCACCCAGGCCGCGCCGAAGGCCACCGCCAGCAGCAGCACCTTGGACACCAGTACCCGGCGCGCGCCGCTCATGCGCGGCGAGACCATGCGGTACCAGGTGTCGTGCGAAAGCGAGTTGGACAGGGTCAGCAGCAGGCCGTCGGCGGTCGAGAGCGCCGCGGCCAGCGCCCCGGCGGCGACCAGGCCCGAGATGACGTAGGGCAGGCCGCCGATCTCGGGCATGGCCAGCACGACCACGTCCGCGCCCAGGCCGATCTCGGCGCGCTGCACGATGCCGTCGCGGTTCAGGTCCACGATCTCCAGCAGGTGCGGATCGACCGCGCTCCAGGCGCCCACCCAGGCGGGCAGATCGTCGAAGGAAGTGCCCACCACCTGCGTGAGCACCTCGTACTTGATCAGCACGGCCAGCGATGGCGCCATCAGGTACAGCAGCAGGATGAACGTCAAGGACCAGACCACCGAACGCCTGGCGTCGCTGACCGAGGGCGTGGTGTACGAGCGCATGAGGATGTGCGGCATGCCCGCCGTGCCCAGCATCAGGCACAGCACCAGGGCCAGGAAGTTGTTGCGCAATCGCTCGCGCTCGGCCGGGTCGCCGTGCGGATAGGGTTCGGCCTGCGGCACCGGCGCCTGGGCCCGGGCGGCGTAGGCATCGCGCGCCTGCGACCAGGCCGCGCGCGCGGCCTCGACGCTGTCCGGGTAGTTGGCCAGCTCGCGCTCGAGCGAGCGGATCTCCACCATCGGGGCCTCGGCTTCCTTCAGTTCGGCCAGGCGGTTGCGCAGCAAGGTCCGCTGTTCGGTCCAGGACTCGGGCAGGGCCTGCAGCCGCGCCTGCATCTGCTCGGCCTGCGCGCGCCAGAGCGTGCGTACCTTCAGCTCGCCCGCATCGTCCATCAGTTCGATTTCCTTGGCGCTGAGCTCCTGCAGCACCGCGGCGGCCGAAACCGGGGGCACCGGCGCGCCGGTGTGCTTGACCGAGAGCCACACCACCGGCACCAGGTAGGCGATGACCATGATGATGTACTGGCCCACCTGCGTCCAGGTGACCGCGCGCATGCCGCCCAGGAACGAACACACCAGCATGCCGCCCAGCGCCACGAAGATGCCCAGCTCGAAGGAAATGCCGGTCATGCGGGTGGTGATGATGCCCACGCCGTAGATCTGCGCCACCAGGTAGGTGAACGAGCACAGCACCGCGCAGGCCACGCCGGCCAGGCGCGGCAGGTTGCCGCCGTAGCGCGCGCCCATGAAGTCGGGCAGCGTGTAGCGGCCGAACTTGCGCAGGTAGGGCGCCAGCAGCAGCGCCACCAGCACGTAGCCGCCGGTCCAGCCCAGGATGTAGGCCAGCCCGCCATAGCCGGTCAGGTACAGCGTGCCGGCCACACCGATGAAAGAGGCCACCGACATCCAATCGGCGGCCGTGGCCATGCCGTTGTAGAAGGCCGGCACCCGCCGGCCCGCCACGTAGTATTCGGCCGGGTCGGAAGTCCGGCACAGGATGCCGATGCCCGCGTACAGGCATACGGTGACCAGCAGGAAGATATAGCCGATCCAATTGCGCGGCATGCCCAGCACTTCGCACAGCGCCAGCCCCAGGATGAGCAGCACGAAACCGGCCGTATACAGCACATAGGTGCTGCGCAGCTGCTGGGCGAAGTCCTGCTGGTTGCGGGCGCCGAACGGCATCTAGGGCCTGCGGGGCTTGCGGTTCATCAGCCAGGCGTACACGCCCACGATGGCCAGGAAGGCCAGCGGCGAGCCATAGGCCGCCATCCAGAACGAGAACGGCCAGCCCAGTATCTGGCCGGTCCATTCGCGCGCGAAATAGCTGGGCACGAAGGCGGCACAGGCCCACAGCGCCAGCAGCAGGATGATCAGCAAGAGGTTGCGGCGCCAGGCGGCTTGCTCGGCGCGGGGCGGCGGCCCGTCGGTGGGCGCACGGGACAGTGGCGTCTTCGGCATGGCGCGTGTGGGTTGGAGTTTGCCCAAGCAAAAACGGCTGGCACTGCCTGGTGCCAGCCGCTTTGCTTTCTTGTTTTTCTTCTTGGGTACAGCTTTATATTTTTATATACCGGTGCCGCCGGTTGTTGCCCATGCAGGGCCTTGTCTCCCACCTGCATGGACGCAATTCTGCACCAAAGTTCCCCCTCGAACACTAGGGGAATGCCCTAAGTTGAGGCATAAGCTCAAAACGGCCGCCGCGATTCGGCACCTTTATGGTGCATTCATCGAGGCTGGCCGGCGCCCGCCTGGCGCCCACTTTCCGGCAAGGCCATGGCCAGCACGCGCGCCACGTGCAAGGCCTGGCGCCCCGCGCCGTCGTGGATCTGGTGGCGGCAACTGGTGCCGTCGGCCACCACCAGGGCCTGGGCGTCGGCCCGCACGGCAGGCAGCAGGCTGAGCTCGGCCATTTTCATCGAGGCCTCGAAATGCTCGGCCTCGTAGCCGAAGCTGCCGGCCATGCCGCAGCACGAGGACTCGATCATGTCCACCTTCAGCCCCGGCACCCAGCCCAGCACGGTCTGCACCGGCCGCAGCGCATCGAAGGCCTTTTGGTGGCAATGGCCGTGCACCAGCGCGCGCGCGTGCGGCACGGCTTGCCAGGCCACCTCCAGGCGGCCGGCGCGCTGCTCGCGCACCAGGAATTCCTCGAACAGGAAAGAGGCCCGCGCCAGCTGCTCGGCCTGCTCGCCATAGCCGTAGTGCAGGAACTCGTCGCGCAGGGTCAGCAGACAGGAAGGCTCCAGCCCCACCACCGCCACGCCGCGCTCGACAAAGGGCAGCAAGGCATCCAGGGCGCGGCGCGCCTCGGCGCGGGCCTGCTCGACCAGGCCCGCCGCCAGGAAGGTGCGGCCGCAGCACAGGCCGCGTCCGTCCGGCGCCAGGTTCAGGTGCACGCGATAGCCGGCCGCCTCCAGCACGCGGCGCGCGGCGGCGGCATTCTCGGGTTCCATGTGGTTGTTGAAGGTATCGACGAACAGCAGCACTTCCTTGTCCTGCTGCCCGGCCGGGCCGCAAGCCGCCTGCTGCAAGCCCGCCTGCCGCAGGAAAGGCCGGGCAAAGCGCGGCAGCGAGCGGGCCGGCGCCAGCCCCAGGCGGCGCTTGGCCCAGCCGGCGCCGGGCAGCGATTGGGCGGCATGCAGCAAGCCCGCCCACGGCGCCAGCCGTCCCGCATAGCGCGGCAGGAAAGCCACCAGGCGGTCGCGCCAGCGCAGGCCGTCCCGGCTGGCCCAGGCCGCGCGGGCCTCGATCTTCATCTTGGCCATGTCCACGCCGGTGGGGCAATCGCGCTTGCAGCCCTTGCAGGACACGCACAGGTCCAGCGCCTCCTTGACTTCGGGGCGCAGCAGCCCGCCTTCGCCCAGCTGGCCGGACAAGGCCAGCCGCAGCGTGTTGGCGCGCCCGCGCGTGACGTGTTTTTCGTCGCGGGTGATGCGGTAGCTCGGGCACATGGTGCCGGCATCGAACTTGCGGCAATGGCCGTTGTTGTTGCACATCTCCACGGCCTTGCCCAGGCCCAGCGCCGGATCGCCGCCGGTGCCCGGGGCCGTTTCCGCGCCGGTCAGCGGATCGCGCCGCACGTCCCAGGCCGACCAGTCCAGCACGGGCTGGATGGCGATGGTGCGGTAGCCCGGCGCGAAGCGGAACAGGCGCGCGTCGTCCATGGCGGGCGGATCGACGATGCGGTCGGGGCAATACAGGTTGTCCGGATCGAACAAGGCCTTGATCTCGCGAAAGGCCTGGTTGATGCGCGGGCCGTACTGCCAGGCCACCCACTCGCCGCGGCACAGGCCGTCGCCGTGCTCGCCCGAATAGGCGCCCTTGTAGCGGCGCACCAGCTCGGCGGCCTCCTGCGCGATGGCGCGCATCTTGGCCGCCCCATCGCGGCGCATGTCCAGGATGGGGCGCACGTGCAAGGTGCCCACGCTGGCATGGGCATACCAGGTGCCTTCGGTGCCGTGCCGATGGAAGACCTCGGTCAGCTGCGCCGTGTATTCGGCCAGGTGTTCCAAAGGCACCGCGCAGTCCTCGATGAAGGACACCGGCTTGCCGTCGCCGCGCATGCTCATCATGATGTTCAGGCCCGCCTTGCGCACGTCCCACAAGGCCTTCTGCGCCGCCGCATCCTCCATGGCCACCACGCTGCCCGGCAGGCCCAGCTCGCCCATCAGGTCCTGCAGCGCGCGCAGTTGCGCCGACAGCGCGGCCCCGTCATCGCCGGCGAACTCCACCAGCAGCACGGCCTGCGGCTCGCCCACCAGCGCGCGCTCGATCACCGGGCGGAAGGCGGGGTTGCGCAGCGACAGGTCGATCATGGTGCGGTCGACCAGTTCGACGGCCACCGGGCCCAGCTTGACGATGTGCTGGGTCATGTCCATGGACTGGTAGAAGGTCGGGAAATTGACCACGCCCAGCACCTTGGCGCGCGGCAGCGGCGCCAGCTTGATCTTGATGCGCCGGCTGTAGGCCAGCGTGCCTTCGGAGCCCACCAGGATATGCGACAGGTTGGGCACGCCGTCGTCGGTATAGGGCCGCGGGTTGCGGCAGTCGAACAGGTCGATGTTGTAGCCGGCCACGCGGCGCAGCACCTGCGGCATGCGTTCGGCGATTTCGCCGCGCTCGCGTTGCGCCACGGCGTGCAGGCCCTGGACCAGCCCGCGCAGGCGCGGCGCCTCGGGCAGGCAGCCGTCCCAGGGGCCGAAATGGGCCTGGGTGCCGTCGGCCAGCACCGCGTCGATACCCAGCACGTTGTGCACCATGTTGCCGTAGGCGATCGATCGCGAGCCGCAGGAATTGTTGCCCGCCATGCCGCCCAGCGTGCATTGCGCCGAAGTCGAGACATCCACGGGAAACCACAGGCCGTGCGGCTTGAGCTGCGCGTTCAGGTGATCGAGCACGATGCCGGGCTCGACCACGGCGGTGCGCGCCTGCACGTCCAGTTCGACCAGCCCGTTGAGCCAGCGGCTGTTGTCGATGACCAGCCCTTCGCCGACGGTCTGGCCGCATTGGCTGGTGCCCGCCCCGCGCGCCACCACCGGCACGCGCGCCTCGCGGGCGATCTGCAGCGCGACCAGCAGGTCGTCCTGGTCGCGCGGCACCGCCACGCCCAGCGGCATGCACTGGTAGATCGAGGCGTCGGTGGCGTAGCGGCCGCGCGAGCCGGCATCGAACAGCACCTCGCCGCGCAGGTGCGCGGACAGCTGGCGCGCCAGGCCCGGCGCGGCCGCGGCGGCGCCGGGAGACAGGAAACGGGGCTTGAGCAGGGAAAACGCCATGGATCAGGACTCCTGGAGCACCGGCCCGCGCAGCCTGCGCAGCGAGGCGGCCAGCACCGGCCAGAACAGGATGAACAGGGCCAGCGTCACGATGGTGCCGACCAGGCCGTTGGACCAGAACACCGCCAGGTCGCCACCCGAGACCAGCATGGTCTGGCGAAAGGCGTCCTCGGCCCGATCGCCCAGCACCAGGGCGAGCACCAGCGGCGCCAGCGGGTATTCCAGCTTCTTGAAGAAATAGCCCACCACGCCGAACAGCAGCATCAGCCAGATGTCGAATTGGGCATTGTTGACGGTGAAGGCGCCGATGGCGCAGACCGTCAGGATCAGCGGCGCCACCACGGCGAAGGGCACGCGCAGGATGGCCGCGAACAGCGGCACGGTGGTCAGCACGATGACCAGCCCGGCCAGGTTGCCCAGGTACATGCTGGCGATCAGCCCCCAGACGAAGTCCTTCTGCTCGACGAACAGCAGCGGCCCGGGCTGCAGCCCCCACACCATCAGCCCGCCCAGCAGCACGGCCGCCGTGGCCGAGCCGGGGATGCCCAGCGACAGCATGGGCAGCAGCGCGCTGGAGCCGGCGGCATGGGCCGCGGTCTCGGGCGCCAGCACGCCTTGCGGCTCGCCGCGGCCGAACTCGTCGGGCCGGCGCGCGAACTTCTTGGCCACGCCGTAGCCCATGAAGGAAGCCGCGATGGCCCCGCCGGGCGTCACGCCCAGCCAGCAGCCGATCAGCGCCGAACGCAGCAGGGTCAGGAAGTGGCGCGGCATCTGCATCCAGGTCTTGAGCACCACCTTCAGGTCGAGCGCGGCGCGCTTGCCCTTGAAGGCCACGCCTTCTTCCATGGTCAGCAGGATCTCGCTGATGCCGAACAGGCCGATCACCGCGACCAGGAAATCGAAGCCGCGCAGCAGCTCGGTCTGGCCGAAGGTCATGCGCAGGTCGCCCGAGACCGTGTCCATGCCCACGGCGGCCAGCAGCAGCCCGATGCCCATCGAGACCACGATCTTGGCCTTGCGCTCCTTGCCCATGCCGATGAAGCTGCAGAAGGTCAGCAGGTAGACCGCGAAGAATTCGGCCGGGCCGAACCGCAGGGCGAATTGCGCCACCACCGGCGCCAGGAAGGTGATGAGCAGGATGCCCGAGATCGCGCCGAAGAACGAGCCGGTAAAGGCCAGCGTCAGCGCCTCGCCCGCCCTTCCCTGCTGGGCCATGGGATAGCCGTCGAAGGTGGTGGCCACCGACCAGGCTTCTCCGGGGATGTTGAACAGGATGGACGTGATGGCCCCGCCGAACAACGCGCCCCAGTAGATGCACGAGAGCAGGATGATGGCCGAGGTCGGCTCCATGGTGAAGGTCAGCGGCAGCAGGATGGCCACGCCGTTGGGCCCGCCCAGGCCCGGCAGCACGCCCACGACCACCCCCAGCAGGATGCCCAGCGCCATCAGCCCCAGGTTGTGCAGCGACAGGGCGATGGCAAAGCCGCCCATCAACGATTCGATCGAATCCATGTTTGCGTCTCCCGGCCGCTCAGAAGCCCAGCGCCGCTTCCAGCGGTCCCTTGGGCAGGGACACGCGGAACTGGAGCTCGAACACCCAGAAGAAGGCCGCCAGCAGCGCGGCCGAGAACAGCACGGATTTCCACCAGGCGAACCTGCCCACGGCGATCATGAAGCCGGCCAGGAACAGCGCCGAGGACACGTAGATGCCCAGCGGCCCGATCAGCGCCACGTAGACCACCAGCGGCGCCAGCACCACGAACACCTGCCTGAGCTGGCCGCCGGTGACGAAGGCGGTGCGCTCGCCCTGGCGCCAGGCCTGCACGAAATTCACCACGCAGCATGCCAGCACGATGATGCCTATCCACATCGGAAAGTAGCCGGCCTGCGGCCCGTCATCGCTCCAGCCCGCGCCGATGCGATGGTTGTCCCATATGGCCAGCGCGGCCAGCGCGCCCACCATCGCGGCCACGGCCATCTCCATGATGCGGCGCGTGGCCAGGCCCCTTTGCGGCGCCTGCCCCGATTCGTTTGCTTGCGTCACGCGCGCCTCCGCTCAGAATCCCGCGTCCTTGACGATCTGCTCGTGCAGCTTCTCGTCCTTCTCCAGGAAGGCCTCCAGTTCCTTGCCCTGCAGGAACTCGGCCTTGAGCGCCGAACGCTTCATGTAGTCGATCCATTCGGGCTTTTCGGTGACCTGCTTCATCACGTTGGCGTAGTACTGCGCCTGCTCGGGCGTGGCGCCGCCGGGCATCATGATCACGCGCAGCATCTGGTAGCTGACGTCCAGCCCTTGCTCGGCGCAGGTGGGCACGTCGTGCCAGCTCTGCTCGCCGGCCACCTTGTCGCGGTAGTCCATGCGGGCCTGGGCGAACACGCACAGCGCGCGATGCTCGCCGGCGCGCCACTGCGCCACCGATTCGGAAGGATTGTTGACGTTGGCGTCGATATGGTTGCCCGAGAGCTGCGTGGCGGCCTCGCCGCCGCCCTTGTAGGGCACGTAGATGAACTTGGCGCCGGTCTGCTTCTCGATCATGGCGGTGATCATGTGGTCTTCGCGCTTGGAACTGGTGCCGCCCATGCGCAGGCGCTTGCCGCCCTGCCCGGCCTTGGCCGCCTGCACGAAGGACTGCACCGAGTCGTAGGGCGACTTGGCGTTGGTCCACAACACGAACTCGTCCATCGCCACCATGGCCACGGGCGTGAGCTCGCGCCAGTTGAAGGGCAGCTTGCTGACCAGCGGCACCGTGTACAGCGCCGAGGAGGAGACCAGCAGCTTGTTCGGATCGCCCTTGGAAGCCTTGACGTCCATCAGGCCTTCGGCGCCCGATGCGCCGGCCTTGTTGACGACGATCACCGGCTGCTTCATCAGCTCGTACTTGGCGATGATGCCCTGGATGGACCGGGCCATCTGGTCCGAGGCGCCGCCGGCGCTGAAGGGCACCACCATTTCCACCGGCCGCGTGGGCTCCCAGGCCCAGGCGGACGAAGGCACGGCCAGGACGGACAATACCGCCGTACCCAGGACCGCCGCGCCGCGGGCCAAAGCGCCCCGGGCTGCCGCGCCCCGGGCCGAAACGCTCGGGGCAATGGTGCCCCCGCCGATCTTGCGATGCTCGCTCATGTCTGTCTCCTTCGGGTGGGTTTTTTCTTGTGAAACGAACCGGCCCCTCTGCGGGGGCCGGTGTACGACTCGCTGCGCTAGGCAGCCTTCAGGCTGGGCGCGGCCTGCTCGTGCCGCAGCACCTGCATGGCCGCGGCCACGCCGCTGCCGGCCAGCTCGACGCCGGCCAGCTGCAATCCCATCTCGCAGCCGGCCAGCGCCGCCATCAGCGTCAGTTCGTTGCAGTCTCCCAGGTGGCCGATGCGGAACATCCTGCCCTTGACCTTGCCCAGGCCGGCGCCCAGCGACATGTTGAAACGCTCGTAGATCAGCTTGCGCACGGCGTCGGCGTCCACGCCCTCGGGCATCATGACGCCGGTGAGCACCGGCGAATACACCGCCGGGTCGGCGCACTGGATCTGCAGGCCCCAGGCCTGCACCGCCTCGCGGCACGCCCGCGCCAGCCGGTGATGGCGCGCAAAGACGTTCTCCAGCCCCTCCTCGCGCAGCATCTCCAGCGACTCGTGCAGGGCATAGAGCAGGTTGGTATTGGGCGTATAGGGGAAGTAGCCGGTCTTGTTCATTTCGAGCATCTCGTGCCAGCCCCAGAAGCTGCGCGGCAGCCGGGCCTGGCCGCTGGCCTCGATGGCCTTGGGCGACAAGGCGTTGAAGCTCAGCCCCGGCGGCAGCATCAGGCCCTTTTGCGAGCCGGAGATGGCCACGTCCACGCCCCACTCGTCATGCCGGTAGTCGGCCGCGGCCAGGCCCGAGATGGTGTCGACCATCAGCAAGGCGGGATGGCCCGCCGCATCGATGGCGCGGCGCACCGCGGCGATGTCGGAAGTCACGCCGGTGGAGGTTTCGTTGTGCACCACGCAGACCGCCTTGATGGCGTGCTGCGCATCCTGGCGCAGCCGCGCCTCGATGCGCGCGGCGTCCACCCCGTGGCGCCAGCCTTCGGCGCCAGGCAGCCCCAGGAACTCGGGCTTCAGGCCCAGCCCTTCGGCCAGCTTCTTCCACAACGCGGCGAACTGGCCGGTTTCGTACATGAGCACCGCGTCGCCCGGACTGAGCACATTGCACAGCGCGGCCTCCCAGGCGCCGGTGCCCGAAGCCGGGTAGATCACCACCGGATGGCGGGTCTTGAACACCCAGCGCATGCCTTCGAGCACCTTCAGGCCCAGCGCGCCGAATTCGGGCCCGCGATGGTCGATGGTGGGATAGCTCATGGCCCGCAGCAGCCGGTCGGGCACGGGGCTGGGCCCGGGAATCTGCAGGTAGTGCCGGCCGGAGGGATGGCGGTCCAAGGTCAGCATGCGGCGTCTCCTCTGGTTGAATTTTGAATGCAAAATACTTTATGCGAATATGTGAACCCTGTCCATCCCGGCAATGGGCCCGGGGGGCGGGATAAAAATCTCTACAATTCAAGGCATTGATCGATTGCGCGGCCCGACCGCGAAATCCGAAGAATCGCGGACCCTCGCATGACCGATACCCTGCTCCATGCGGCTACGCCCGGCCCGGCCGCCAGCGGCAAGATCAGCCGTCCGATGCTGCACCAGACCGTCACCGACCGGCTGCGCACCATGATCGTCGAAGCCGTGCTGCCGCCCGGCGCCCGGCTGAACGAGCGCGAACTGTGCGAAAGCCTGGGCATCTCGCGCACGCCGCTGCGCGAGGCCATCAAGGTGCTGGCGGCCGAAAGCCTGGTCGAGATCCTGCCCAACCGCGGGGCCATGGTGGCGCGCATGACCGAAGAAGACATCCGCCAGACCTTCGAACTGATGAGCGGCCTGGAGGCCTTCGGCGGCGAACTGGCCTGCGAGCGCATCACGGCCCGGGAGCTGGCCGAGATCGAAGCCCTGCACGAGGAGATGCTGGCCTGCCGCGCCCGCCGCGACCTGCCGGCCTACTACAGCCGCAACCACGCCATCCACGACCGCATCAGCCAGGCGGCGCGCAATCCGGCGCTGCGCCAGATCTACGTGTCGATCAACCTGCGCCTGCAGGCCCTGCGCTTTCGCTCGAACTTCCAGGAAGCCAAGTGGGACCACGCCATCCAGGACCACATCCAGATGATTGAGGCCCTGCGCGCGCGCGACGGCAAGCGGCTCTCGGCCATCCTGCGCCAGCACCTGCTGGACAAGCGCGACGCGGTGCTGGGGACGATGGGGGACGAGCGGGGCGCATAAAGACGGCAAAAAAAGCCCCCACGCTGCGCCTTCGGCTTGCTGCCCCCCGAGGGGGCCGCTTTTTGCCTTGGGACGGCCCGGCGGCAAAAAAAGCCCCCACGCTGCGCCTTCGGCTTGCTGCCCCCCGAGGGGGCCGCTTTTTGCCTTGGGGCGGCCCGGCGGCAAAAAAAAGCACCGCCGCAGCGGTGCCAACATGGCGCAGGCGGCGAGGGCCCGCAAGGACCCGCGCCGGATGCAGCTTAGAAGCGGTGGCGCACGCCCACGCCCACCAGCTGGCTCTTGACGTCGTCCAGGAACGCGTAGTTCTTGGCATAGGAGCCATAGGCGTACAGGTTGGTGCGCTTGGACAGGTCGTAGGTATAGCCCAGGCTGTAGACGTTCAGCGTGGCGTCGTCGCCGGTCAGGCGGTCATTGCTGGGATCGGCGCGCTGCCAGGAGCCGAACAGGCTGCCCGGACCCAGGGGCGCGGTCAGGCCGACCAGGTAGGAGTTGACCTTGGAGCCCTCGCGGAACGACGTGCCCAGGTAGTTGCCGGTGGGCAGGTTGACGGTGGCGCCGCCCACCTCGACGGTGCCGGGCAGGCTTTGGCCGCTTTGCAGGCCGGGCGAGCCGAACCAGCCGTCGCGGGTCTGGCCATAGGCCAGCGCCAGCTTGACCACCTCGAAATCGAAGCTGCCGCCCACCATCCAGGAGCGGATGCGATCGCCCGTGGGGCCGAACGGATTGCCCGCGCCGGCGTCGGCCGCGCCGCTGCGGCGGTTGACCTGGTCGTACGAGGCGGCCAGGTTCAGCGGGCCGTTGACGTAGCGCAGGCCGGCGGTGATGCCGCGGTTCTTCTGGTTGGTCGAGAAGTTATCGGTGACCGCGCCGGTGTTGCCGTTCACGGCGATGGCGTTGGCCGTCTCGTTGATGTCGAAGGAATAGCCCACGCCCAGCTGGAAGCCGCCGATGCTGGGCGTCTGGTACTGGATCTGGTTGTCCCAGCGCACGGTATTGGCCGCCGAGAAGGCCGTGCCGATGTTGGCCTGGCCGAAGGCCGCCGCGAAGGGATCGATGCTGGCGAAGAACTCGGAGGTGATGTTGGTCTTGCGCCCGCCCAGCAGTTGGCCCCAGCTGTCGCCGGCCAGGCCGACGGTGGCCTGGCGGCCGAACAGGCGCTCGCCTTGCAGCGAGCGGCCGGTGCGGGGATTGAAGCCGCTTTCCAGCTGGAAGACGGCGCGCAGGCCATTGCCCAGGTCTTCGGAACCGCGCAGGCCCCAGCGCGAGCCGCTTTGCACGCCGTCGATCAAGCCGGTGCGGCTTTGCTCCAGCCCCTGGCCCTTGATCTTCTGGTAGCCCAGGCCGAGATCGACGATCCCGTACAGGGTGACCGAGCTCTGGGCCTGCGCGGCACCGGCAGCCAGCACGCCCAGGGCGGCCAGCACCGCGGCGGCGGTGGTCTTGCGATTCATCATCATTGTGAACTCCTTGGTGTCTTCGAGGAATGGAACCCGCCGGCAAGCCGGAGCCGGCAGGCCGGGAACGGCGTCGGCCCGGACGCTGGCGCATCGGTCGGCGCCCAGGCATGGCATGCATCATCGAAGCGGGCACGCAAGGTCACAACGTTATGCGGGGTACGCATTGGGCAATGCATATTCAGGAATCGTTAGTGTTCAAAAGCGCCTGCCTGGCTCATCTTGTGCGCATCGCCGTTTTTGATGGTTTTTTCGAATCCACATGCGCCCCAGGCAAATAGAGGTCTTGCTCGCTTTTCTGCGCACCGGCGCCACGACTGTTGCAGCCAAGCAACTCGGCGCGTCGCAGTCCACCGTCAGCCGCACGCTGGCCCAAGCCGAAGCCTTGCTGCAGATGCCCTTGTTCCTGCGGCGCAAGGGGCAGCTGCTGCCCACGCCGCAAGCCCGGGCCCTGCAGCCCGCCCTGCAGTCGCTGCTGGGCGAATGGCAGGCCTTGCAGCGCCAGGCGGCCCAGTTGCAGGCCGGGGAAAAACCACGCACCTTGCTGCGCGTGCACCTGCCCTGGGCCGTGGCCGCGCATGTGCTGCCGCGCGCCGCCCAGGCGCTGGCGCGCACCCATCCGCACGCGGTGCTGGAGGTGGCTTGCGGCGACGATCGCCAGGCCCAGGAGGCCGTGCTCGCCCACGAGGCCGATGCGGCCGTCCTGCGGCTGCCGGCGCATCATCCCCGCCTGCAGGCGCAGCCGCTGGCCCGCGCGCCGCTGGCCTGCCTGCTGCCGGCCAGCCATCCGCTGGCGCGCCGCGCCAGCCTGGCGGCGGCCGACCTGGCGGGCGTGGGCCTGGTGCTGCCGGCGCGATCGCACCGCCTGCGGCAGGCCGTGGACGATTACCTCAAGCCCGCCCGCATCACGCCGCGGGTGTGCGCCCATTACCACTGCGAAGACGTGGCCGCGCGGCTGGCCGCCCAGGGGCTGGGGGTGGCGCTGGCCGACGGCTGCCTGGCGCGCTGGCAGACGACGCCGGAACTGGCGTGCCTGCCGCTGCGCGATGCGCCCGTCTGCACGCTGGGCTGGATCCGGACGGACGAAGGCCCGCAGGACGACGCCATCCTGCGGGCCTTCATCGGGCACCTGGCTGCCATGATGGAAACGGATCCCTGCATGCCAAGCATCCGTTCCCGCACCGGACAGGCCTAGAAGTCCATGTCCGCGCCGGCCGGCGCCGGCGTCTTCTCTTCCTTGGGCAGCTCGGCCACCGAGGCTTCGGTGGTCAGGATCAGGCCGGCAATGGAAGCGGCGTTCTGCAAGGCCGTGCGGGTGACCTTGGTCGGGTCCACCACGCCCAGCCCGACGAGGTCGCCGTACTCGCCGGTGGCCGCGTTATAGCCGAAGTTGCCCTTGCCTTCGGCCACCTTGGCCACCACCACCGAGGGCTCTTCCCCGGCATTGGCCACGATGGCGCGCAGGGGCGCTTCCAGCGCGCGGCGCACGATGTCGATACCGGCGTCCTGGTCGGCATTGGCGCCCCGCAGCTTGGCCAGCGCGGTGCGGGCGCGCAGCAGCGCCACGCCGCCGCCGGGCACGATGCCTTCCTCGACCGCCGCGCGCGTGGCGTGCAGCGCGTCGTCCACGCGGTCCTTTTTCTCCTTCATCTCGACTTCGGTGGCCGCGCCCACCTTGATCACCGCCACGCCGCCGGCCAGCTTGGCCACGCGCTCCTGCAGCTTCTCGCGGTCGTAGTCGCTGGTGGCCTGCTCGATCTGGGCCTGGATCGACTTGACGCGCGCATCGATGCGCGACTGCTCGCCGGCGCCGCCCACGACGATGGTGTTTTCCTTGTGGACTTCCACGCGCTTGGCGCTGCCCAGGTCGGCCAGGGTGGCCTTCTCCAGCTGCTTGCCGGTTTCCTCGGCGATGACAGTGGCGCCGGTCAGCACGGCGATGTCCTCCAGCATGGCCTTGCGGCGGTCGCCAAAGCCCGGGGCCTTGACCGCGGCAACCTTCAGCACCCCGCGCATGGCGTTGACCACCAGGGTCGCCAGCGCCTCGCCCTCGACGTCCTCGGCCACGATGAGCAAGGGCTTGCCGGCCTTGGCGGCGGCTTCGAGCACGGGCAGCAGCTCGCGCACGTTGGAGATCTTCTTGTCATGCAGCAGCACCAGCGGATCTTCCAGCACGGCGATCTGCTTCTCGGGCTCATTGATGAAGTACGGGCTCAGGTAGCCGCGGTCGAACTGCATGCCCTCGACCACGTCCAGCTCGTTCTCCAGCGACTTGCCGTCCTCGACGGTGATCACGCCTTCCTTGCCCACCTTGTCCATGGCGTCGGCGATGATCTTGCCGATGGCCTCGTCGGCATTGGCCGACAGGGCCGCCACCTGCGAGATTTCCTTGCTGGTGGAAATGGGCTTGGACAGGGTCTTGAGCTCGTCCACCACGGCGGCCACGGCCTTGTCGATGCCGCGCTTCAGGTCCATGGGGTTCAGGCCGGCGGCCACGTGGCGCACGCCTTCCTGCACGATGGCCTGGGCCAGCACCGTGGCGGTGGTGGTGCCGTCGCCGGCCACATCGGCGGTCTTGGAGGCCACTTGCTTGACCACCTGCGCGCCGATGTTCTCGAACTTGTCCTTCAGCTCGATTTCCTTGGCCACCGAGACGCCGTCCTTGGTGACCACCGGGGCGCCGAAGCTGCGTTCGAGCAGCACGTTGCGGCCCTTGGGCCCCAGCGTCACTTTCACGGCATTGGCCAGGATGTTCACGCCCTTGACGATACGGTTGCGGGCGCCATCATGAAACAGTACGTCTTTCGCACTCATCTCTTGACTCCAATGGAAGAATGAGCCCCCACGCTGCGCCTTACGGCTTGCTGCCCCCCGAGGGGGCCGCTTTTGCCTTGGGGCGGCCCGGCGGCAAAAGGACCCGGTGTTCAGGCGGCAGCCTTGAGCGGCTGCTGGGCCGGCTCGATGACGGCCAGCACGTCGTCCTCGCGCAGGACGAGCACTTCCTCGTCGTCGACCTTGACGGACTGGCCGGCGTACTTGCCGAACAGGACCTGGTCGCCGACCTTCAGGCTGGGGGGATGGACGGTGCCGTCTTGCTGGCGCTTGCCAGGGCCCACGGCCAGCACCTCGCCCTGTTCGGGCTTCTCGGCCGCGCTGTCGGGAATCACGATGCCCGAGGCGGTCTGGCGCTGCTTTTCGATTCGCTTGACGATAACCCGGTCATGAAGGGGACGAATCGCCATGATTGATCTCCTTGTTGAATCAGATCACCCAGAAGGATCGGGAGCCGCGCCGCCCCTGCATGGGGCGGCGCGCCGGCTCCCGGCAACAATCGCTGCGACCGGAAAATGGCGGCGCCGGCAGGGGTTTCAAATACGAAATGGTTATTTTCTTATTTCTTTTGGAAATATAACTAGCCGCCCGCCCCGCCCCAGGCGATACAGGCGCCGCTCGGCGCGGTGCCGGTCGAAGGGCCAGGGCGAGACCGGGCAGGGCAAGGCGCGCCCGCCCTGGGCCTGCAAGGTCACGTCGTCTTCGTCCAGCGCCTGCCACACGCCGGCCACCCGGGGGCGGAACAGCCAGCGCACGTAGCCGCGGGTGGCCGCCTGCGCCAGCATCTGCGCCTGGTCCGGCGCCTGCACCATGCTGGCCTGGCCGGCCTGGTCGTCGGGATAGTCGGCAAAGGCGCGATGGCAGTCCAGCGTTTCGCGCGCGGGCGCGTTCAGCCGCCACCAGGGGCGATGGGTGCTGCGCTCCAGTTCCCAGGCGCCCAGTTGCCAGGCCGCGTCGAGCATGGCCCGGTCCAGCGTTTCCACTTGCTGCCAGGGGACATCGATCTGCAATGCCGAGGCCGCCACCGGCCGGGGCGGCGGCCTCAGCCCCGGGGTTTTCAAGGGGGTTTCGCGCAGGAAGGCATGCCAATGCAGGATCAGCATCAGCGGCGCGCGGGGACGGGACGGGGCGCTCAGGGTGACCGCGTAGAGCGGCAGGCGCATGGCCGCGGCCTGGGCCGTGATCGTTTCAAAGATCTCCATGGAGCCTCCGATTCGATGCGAACGTACCCTGTGATTCTAGCGCGCCAGCTTGTCGGCCAGCATGGCCGCGGCCGGCTCGCGCGCCACCAGCACCAGCTTCATGGTGGCGCGCGTGGCGCCCACGAAAAGCTTTCTCACCGCCTGTTCGTCCAGGGTCTCGAAATCGATCTCGGCCAGCACCACCGCCGGCACCGACTGGCCCTTGAAGCGATACACCGATTCGGCCAGCACGTCGCCCTGGGTGTACTCGGGCTGGCCGAACAGGTCGTAGCGGCCGGTGTAGCGCCGCAGCAGATGCGGCCCCAGGCGATCCAGGCCCAGCAGGGCCGAGCCGCTGCGGCCATGGTAGCTGAGCAGGGCCACGTCCTCGTGGCCGAAGCCGGCCGAATAGCACTTGCGGATGCCCTGCTTGACCGCGTGCAGCAGGCTCTCCTCGTCGCGGTAGGACAGGAGTTCGATCTCGCCTTCGGTCACCGGTGCCAGCGCGTCGATGCGCACCTGCGCGGGCAACAGGGCCTGCAGGAAGGCCACGATGGGACGCGGGCTGCGGAAATTGCCGTCAGCCCGCAACCGCACCCAGCCGGGCAAATCGGGCGGGGGATGGCCATAGAGGTTCTGCAAGGGATCTTCCAGCCACAGCACGCGGGCCTGGGCACGCGCATGGCGCAGGACCTGGTCGCGCCAGGCCGGGCTGAAATCCTGCCCCTCGTCCACGATCACCGTATCGAAGCGCAGCGACTCGGGCACCGGCTGCGCAGCGGCCTGCGCCACCAACTGCTCGAAGGCGCCCGGGCGCGAGAAGTCCGGCGCCTGGCCGGCCTGGCGCAGCACGCGGTCGCACAGCATGTGGAACGAGCAGGCCAGCCCGCCGGCCGGCGCGATGCGGGCGAAGTGGTCGGCCAGCGGCCGGTTGAAGCAGACATACAGGGGCCGGTGGCCGCGTCCGAGCGCCTCGCGATACTCGGCCAGCGCCAGCTGGGTCTTGCCCGAGCCGGCCGTGCCGGTCACGCGCAGCCGGAACGGATCGATGTCTATCTGGCGCGCCCAGTGCGACAGACCGCCGGCCAGCCGGGTGACCAGCGTGCGGGCCTGGCCGATCAGCGCGCTGACGTCGGTTTCCAGGCGGATGATGTCGCGCAGGAAACGGTGCACGGCAACGGCCTGGGGCGCGGGCTCGCCCGGCGGCAGGACTTCCTGGATGACCCGGCACAGGGCATCGCGCCGCGTGGCGTCGACGATGCGCTCGGGCGACAGGCCCGCGGTGGTGGGCGCGCGCACCACGTGGTCGGGGCAATAGAGCAGCGATTCGAGCGCCACCGACTGCTCGTCGGTTTCCAGGCTGCGCGCCAGCTTGGCCCGCAGGCCGCTGGCGCTGCGCGCCATCTGCACCGCCACCAGACCGGCCTTGCCGCCGTGGCGCTTGGCCAGCCCCTGGCCGGTTTCGTCCAGCGCCCCGCTCTTTTGCTCGATGAGCAGCAGCGCCCCGGCCGGGTTGACCACGACGAAGTCGATCTCGCCATAGATCAGGTGGCGGCCTTCGACATTGGTCCAGTGCACCGCGTGGTAGACGGTGTAGGCCCTGGGCAGGCCCTTGGCCAGCCGCGCCAGCGTCTGCAGGGCGCGCTGCGCCGCGCCGGTGCGCTCCAGGTTTTCCCAGCCATCAGGAATGACACGTGCCACGGTGGCTCCCTATGCATGTGACGGCATGAGGATACCGCAGCAGATCGCTCAGGACGCCCCAACCGGCGAGACCATGGGCTGCCCGGCGAAATGGCGCAGCGCGTTGTCCAGGAAACGCTGCACCGAGGCGGCGGTGGCCTGCGGCGACATGCCGCCCACGTGCGGCGTGAGCAGCGCGTTGGGAAACGACAGCAGCGCCTGGGGAGGCGCCGGCTCGTTTTCGTAGACGTCCAGCGCGGCGGCCTGGATGCGGCCCTCGCGCAAGGCGCGGGCCAGGGCCTCGGTATCGACCAGGCTGCCGCGGGCGATGTTCACCAGCACGCCTTGGGGCCCGAGCGCATCGAGCACCGCCTCGTTCACCAGGTGGCGGGTCTGGCTGCCCCCGGGGGCGGCCACCACCAGGAAATCGCACCACCGCGCCAGGCCCTGCACGTCGGCGAAATAGCGGCCGTCGGCCTCGTCCCTGGGCCGGCGGTTGTGATAGCCGATCTCCATGTGAAAGGCCCGCGCGCGGTGGGCGATCTTGCCGCCGATGGCGCCCATGCCCAGGATGCCCAGCCGCCGGAAGGAAATGCTGGGCAGGGAAGGCAGCTCGTCGCGCCACAGTCCGTGGCGCACGCCGTCGTTCAGGAAGGGCAGGCGCCGCACCGCCGCCATCAGCAGCATCATGGCGTGGTCGGCCACGCAATCGTCGTTGGTGCCGGCGCCGTTGGCCACCGCGATGCCGCGCGAGCGCGCGTGCTCCACCGCGATGTTCTCGTAGCCCACGCCCAGCGCGCAGACCAGTTCGAGCCGGGGCATGGCGTCGATCTCTGCGGCCAGCAAGCCCACCGAGCCATTGGTCAGCACGGCCCGGATCTGCTCGCCGCGCGCGGCGATCTGTTCGGCCCCGCAACTGCGGTCGGCCCCCATCCGGGCGTTGGGCGCGTAAAGCACTTCGAAGTGCTCGGCGATGCGCGCCCGGTGCGCCTCGGCCACCGGGATCAGGACCAGCAGCAGCGGCTTCATGCCTGCATGGCGCCGATCATGGCCTGGCCGAAACCCGAGCACGAGACCTGCTCGGCCCCGGGCATGAGCCGCGCGAAATCGTAGGTGACCCGCTTGGACAGGATGGTTTTCTCCATGGCCTCGCAGATCAGGGCGGCGGGCTCGTGCCAGCCCATGTGGCGCAGCATCAGCGCCGCGGCCAGGATGGCCGAGCCGGGGTTGACGTAGTCCTTGCCGGCGTACTTGGGCGCGGTGCCGTGGGTGGCCTCGAACATGGCCACCGAATCGGACAGGTTCGCCCCCGGGGCGATCCCGGTGCCGCCGATCTGCGCGGCCAGTGCGTCGGACAGGTAGTCGCCGTTCAGGTTCATGGTGGCGATGACGTCGTACTCGGCGGGGTGGCGCAGGCTTTGCTGCAGGAAGCCGTCCATCAGCACGTCCTTGGCCAGGATGTCGCGGCCCGTGCGCGGATTCTTGAAACGGCACCACGGCCCGCCGTCCAGCGGCCGCGCGCCGAACTCGCGGCGCAGCAGGTCGTAGGCCCAGTCGCGGAAGCTGCCCTCGGTGTACTTCATGATGTTGCCCTTGTGCACCAGCGTCAGCGAGCTGCGGTCGTGGTCGATCGCATACTGCGCGGCCTTGCGCACCAGCCGCTCGGTGCCTTCGCGCGAGACCAGCTTGATGCCCAGCGAGGACGTCTCGGGAAAGCGGATCCTGTCCGCGCCCAGCTGCTGCTGCAGGAAGGCGATGAGCGCGCGGGCCTGCTCGGATTCGGCCTGGTACTCGATGCCGGCATAGATGTCCTCGGAGTTCTCGCGAAAGATCACCATGTCGGTCTTTTCGGGCTCGCGCACCGGCGCGGGCACGCCCTTGATATAGGCGATGGGCCGCACGCAGGCGTACAGGTCCAGCCGCTGGCGCAGCGCCACGTTCAGCGAGCGGATGCCGCCGCTGGCCGGCGCGGCCAGCGGGCCCTTGATGGAAACGACGTACTGCTTGAGCGCTTGCAGGGTTTCCTCGGGCAGCAGCTGGTCCTGGCCATAGCGGCGCGCCGCCTTCTCGCCCGCGTAGACTTCCATCCAGTGGATGCGGCGCGCCGGGCCGTAGGCTTTTTCGACGGCGGCGTCCACGACCTTGATCATGACGGGCGTGATGTCCACGCCGGTGCCGTCGCCTTCGATGAAGGGAATGACCACCTGGTCGGGCACGGCCAGCGAGTTGTCGCTGTTGACCGTGATGCTCTGCCCCTGTGCCGGGACCTGGATGTGCTGGTAGGACATGGAAACTCGATGGATGCTGGAATCGGTATCGGAGGGCCGGTATCGGAGAGCCGGTGTCGGGCGGCCCCAGCAATTCTATATCCTTGGACGCCGCCGCGACGCGCCGGCCCGCGCGCAGGCGTAAAATAGGCCGTGCCGCACGCACCGCGCGCAGCCTGCCGCGCCAGCATGCCCGGCGCCGCATGCCCCGGCCCAGCCGTCAACCGTCAGCCCCGCGGCCCTGTCCCGCCGCCATTGCCCATCATGTTCAATCCCTCGCGCGACCAGGTGCGCCAATTCTTCGTCGACGCCTGGCGCAAGCACAAGGCCGGCGAAGTCCAGACCCCGCTCGAATCGATGGCGGTGGACTGGATCGCCGAGCATCCCGAATACCACGCCGACCTGGAGCGCCCCGACGCCCTGACGGCCGACTATCCGGTCGAGTCGGGCCGCACCAATCCCTTCCTGCACCTGTCGATGCACCTGGCCATCGCCGAGCAGCTCTCCATCGACCATCCCCACGGCATCCGCGCCGCCTACGAACGCCTGGCGGCCCGCACCGATCGCCACCAGGCCATCCACGAGATCATGGAATGCCTGGGCCAGGTGGTATGGGAGGCGCAGCGGCTGGGCACGCCGCTCGACAGCGAGGCTTATATCGAGCTGATCCGGCAGCGGGCGGGCTAGCTGGCCGGCGGCAAGCCCCATGCAAACACGTCCGCCGGGGCCGGCGAAGCGACGTCCGCCGGGGCCGGGCGAAGCGTCGGGCCCAACCGTGGTCCCGACCGCGGCAATGAAAAAAGCCGGCACGATCGCCGGCTTTTTTCTCAAGACATCAAGACATCAGGACATCGGCCCCGGGCCTACTTCCCCAGGCCCTGCAGCGCCGCGTTGAACGTCGCGCTGGGCCGCATGGCCTGGCTGGCCTTGATGGGATCGGGGTGGTAGTAGCCGCCCAGGTCCTGGGGCTTGCCCTGCGCGTCGGACAGTTCCTTGAGGATCTTGGCCTCGTTCTCGGCCAGGGCCTGGGCCAGCGGGGCGAACTGCCCGGCCAGGTCCTTGTCCTCGGTCTGGGCGGCCAGGGCCTGGGCCCAGTACATGCCCAGGTAGAAGTGGCTGCCGCGGTTGTCCAGGCCGCCAACCTTGCGGGCGGGCGACTTGTCCTGGTCCAGGAACTTGCCGGTGGCTTCGTCCAGCGTCTTGGCCAGCACCTTGGCGCGGGCATTGCCGTAGGTGTTGCCCAGGTGCTCGAGCGAGGCGGCCAGGGCCAGGAACTCGCCCAGCGAATCCCAGCGCAGGAAGCCTTCCTCGACAAACTGCTGCACGTGCTTGGGCGCCGAGCCGCCGGCCCCCGTCTCGAACAGGCCGCCGCCGGCCATCAGCGGCACGATGGACAGCATCTTGGCGCTGGTGCCCAGTTCCATGATGGGGAACAGGTCGGTCAGGTAGTCGCGCAGCACGTTGCCGGTGACCGAGATGGTGTCCTTGCCGGCGCGGATGCGGTCCAGCGAGAACTGGATGGCATCGACCGGCTTGAGGATGCGCAGGTCCAGGCCGCTGGTGTCGTGGTCCTTCAGATAGCGCTCGACCTTGGCGATGAGCTGCGCGTCGTGCGCGCGGCCGGCGTCCAGCCAGAACACGGCCGGGGTGTTGGACAGGCGCGCGCGGGTGACGGCCAGCTTGACCCAGTCCTGCACCGGCGCGTCGCGCGTCACGCACATGCGCCAGATGTCGCCGGCCTGCACGGCGTGCTCGAGCAGCACGTTGCCGGCCTCGTCGGTGACGCGCACCGTGCCCTCGGCCGGGATCACGAAGGTCTTGTCGTGCGAGCCGTATTCCTCGGCGGCCTGGGCCATCAGGCCCACGTTGGGCACGCTGCCCATGGTGACCGGATCGAAGGCGCCGTTGCGCTTGCAGTCGTCGATGACGGCCTGGTAGATGCCGGCATAGCTGCGGTCGGGGATGACGGCCTTGGCCGGTTGCAGCTTGCCTTCGGCGTTCCACATGCAGCCCGAGTCGCGGATCATGGCGGGCATGGAGGCATCGACGATGACGTCGCTGGGCACGTGCAGGTTGGTGATGCCCTTGTCGGAATTGACCATCGCCAGCTGCGGGCGCTTGGCGTACTGGGCCTGGATGTCGGCCTCGATCTGGGCCTGCTTGTCCGCCGGCAGCGTCTTGATCTTGGCGTACAGGTCGCCGATGCCGTTGTTGGGGTCAAAGCCCGCCTGCTTGAGCGCATCGGCGTGCTTGGCCAGCACGTCCTGGTAGAAGACCGACACGAAGTGGCCGAAGATGACCGGGTCGGACACCTTCATCATGGTGGCCTTCAGATGCACCGAGAACAGCACGCCTTGCGCCTTGGCGTCGGCCACCTGCTCCTCGATGAAGCTGCGCAGCGCCTGGCGGCTGAGCACGGCCGCGTCGATGATGTCGGCCGCGCCGACCGCGGTTTTTTCCTTGAGCACCGTCTTGCTGCCGTCGGCGGCGGCCAGCTCGATCTTGAGATTGCCGGCCTTCTCGATCAGCGCGGACTTTTCGCTGCCGTAGAAATCGCCCTGGCTCATGTGGGCCACGTGCGCCTTGGAGTCGGCGCTCCAGGCGCCCATCTTGTGCGGGTGCTTGCGGGCGTAGTTCTTGACCGACAGGGGCGCGCGGCGGTCGGAGTTGCCCTCGCGCAGCACGGGGTTCACGGCGCTGCCCTTGACCTTGTCGTAGCGGGCCTTGATGTCCTTCTCGGCGTCGTTGCGGGGCTCGTCCGGATAGTCGGGCAGCTTGTAGCCTTGCTCCTGCAGCTCCTTGATCGCGGCCTTGAGCTGCGGGATCGAGGCGCTGATGTTGGGCAGCTTGATGATGTTGGCCTCGGGCTTGGTGGCCAGCTGGCCCAGCTCGGCCAGCGCGTCCGACTGCTTCTGGGCGTCGGTCAGGACCTCGGGGAACACGGCGATGATGCGGCCAGCCAGCGAGATGTCGCGCGTCTCGACGGCGATGCCGGCGCTCTTGGTGTAGGCCTTGACGATGGGCAGCAACGAATAGGTCGCCAATGCCGGGGCTTCGTCAGTCAGGGTGTAGATGATCTTCGACGTGGAGGACATTTTTCTCGGTAACTCGCTCTAACACTAAGTTGGCTGAAACCTGGCCGTGCGAAGCCCGCGGGCCGGCCGGCAAGGCCGGGCGACCCCTAGGCGGACTAGGCAGGCGAATCGGTCTGGAAGGACTGTGCCGCCTGCAAGGCGGCCAGGCGCGTGGCAAACGCGCATTGCAAGACAGGCAGGCCGGCGCAGCACGGACGCACCGGCCCCGGTTCGTCCTCGCTCGGTTCTTCCTCGGTCAGGGGCGCCCGGGGGCGTCGGCCAGTATATCAACTCTCAACGGCGCACGCCCAGGTCGCTGGGCTGGCGCGCCAGCCAGGCGGCGACGTTGGCGATGTCCTGGTCCGAGAGCTGGGCGGCGAAGGCGCCCATGATGGGGTTCTTGCGCACGTTGGCCGAGGCCGGCGCGCCGGTCTGGCCGCGGCGGTAGGCGCGCAGGGCGTGCGCGAGGTAGTCCTCGTGCTGGCCGGCCAGGATGGGATAGGACGGATCGGTGCTGGTCTTGGCGTCGGCGCCGTGGCAGGACGCGCAGGTTTGCTCGAACAGCGCCTTGCCGGCGGCCAGGTCGGCGCCCTGCGCCGAGAAGCCGGCCAATGCCAGCAGCACGCCCGTCAGGGCAACGGAATGGCTTTTCATGGTTGCCCCTCGATTTACTTGAGATTGGAGTAGTAGGCCGCCAAGTCGGCGATGTCCTGCTCGGACAGGCTGCGGGCGATCGCATCCATGGTCGGATGGCTGCGCGCGCCGCTGGCGTACTCCTTGAGCGCCGCCTCGATGTAGCGGGCATTCTGGCCGGCGATCATGGGGACGTGGTAGACCTCGGGGAAACTGGCCTTGTAGCCCTTGATCCCATGACAGCCGATACACATGGAGATTTTGTCTCGAGCGTTCTCCACGTTGCCGGTCACCGCCTGGTCGTCAGCCGCCATGGCTTGACCGGCGGCCCAACAGGACGCCATCATGGCCAACACAGTCGTCTTGCGTTTCAGAGTAATTCTCAACGTCATGGTGTGGCTCTTGCTTTAGTTATAGGAACGAGTCACGGGCCGGGCGGGCCCGACTGCAAAACCCTGCGATTGTACGATAATTGACCGGCCCCCCGTGGCCCCTGCCAACCGCGCCCCGGCGCCCTGATTCTCCCCGCTGACGCCATGACCCCTGCACAACCGACCACGGCCCGCTTCGAAGGCTCGGACCGCTACGTGGCCACCGACGACCTGAAGCTGGCCGTCAACGCCGCCCTGACCCTGCAGCGTCCGCTGCTGGTCAAGGGCGAGCCGGGCACCGGCAAGACCATGCTGGCCGAGGAAGTGGCCCGCGCCCTGGGGCGCCCGCTGCTGCAATGGCATATCAAGTCCACCACCAAGGCGCACCAGGGGCTGTACGAGTACGACGCGGTCTCGCGCCTGCGCGACTCGCAGCTGGGCGACGAGAAGGTGCGCGACATCCGCAACTACATCGTGCGCGGGGTGCTGTGGCAGGCCTTTGCCTCGCCCGAGCCGGTGGTGGTGCTGATCGACGAGATCGACAAGGCCGACATCGAATTTCCCAACGACCTGCTGCGCGAGCTGGACCGCATGGAGTTTCACGTCTACGAGACGCGCGAGACCGTGCGGGCGGTGCACCGGCCCCTGGTCATCATCACGTCCAACAACGAGAAGGACCTGCCCGACGCCTTCCTGCGCCGCTGCTTCTTTCACTACATCCGCTTTCCCGACCGGGACACGCTGCGCGAGATCGTGCAGGTGCATTTTCCCGAGATCAAGGCCGAGGTGCTGCGCGCGGCGCTGGATAACTTCATGGCCCTGCGCGATGCGCCCGGCCTGAAGAAAAAGCCCTCCACCTCCGAGCTGCTGGACTGGCTGCACCTTTTGCTGGCCGAGGACATCGACGCGGCAAAGATCGACGCGCACGCGGCCACGGCCGTGCCCATCCTGGCCGGCGCCCTGCTCAAGAACGAGCAGGACGTGCAGCTGCTCGAGCGCCTGGCGGCCATGACGCGCGCCGGCCAGCGCCGCTAGCCCGCCTTTTGCGCCGCGCCCCGTCCCGGCTTCCATCCCCATCCCAAAACCGCGACCGCCCTCATGACCGCCACCGGATTCAAGCAAGCCCCCTCCCCCGTCACCCTGGCCGGCCACGGCGTGCGCCTGGTCCCGCTCGAGCCGGCCCACGCGCCGGCCCTGGAAACCGCGGCAGCCGACGGCAAGCTCTGGCAGCTGCGCGTGACCTCGGTGCCCGAGCCCGGCCAGGCCGGCGCCTACATCGAGGCCGCCCTGGCCGGCGCACGCGAGGGCCACATGCTGCCCTTCGCCGTGCTGGAGGAAGGCAGCGGCAGGATCATCGGCAGCACCCGCTATCACGACATCGTGGCCCCGGTGGCCCGCCTGGAGATCGGCTACACCTGGTATGCGGCCAGCTGGCAGCGCAGCCACGTCAACACGGCCTGCAAGCTGCTGCTGCTCACCCACGCCTTCGAATCGCTGGGCGCCGGCGTGGTGGGCTGGCGCACCGACAACTACAACTTCGCCTCGCAGCGCGCCATCGAGCGCCTGGGCGCACGGCGCGACGGCGTGCTGCGCCATCATGCGCTGCGCCGCGACGGCACGGTGCGCGACACGGTGATGTACAGCCTGCTGGCCGGCGAATGGCCCGAGGTCCGGGCGCACCTGGCCCATCAACTCGCGCGCCATGCTGCTTGATTTCTTCTACCACTTGCGGGCCCACCGGCTGCCGGTGTCGGTCAACGAGTACCTGACGCTGCTGCAGGCCCTGCGGCAAGGCGCGATGCGGCCCAGGCTGGACGATTTTTACCACCTGGCGCGCACCGTGCTCATCAAGGACGAAACCCTGTTCGACCGCTACGACCAGGCTTTCGCCAGCTTCTACAAGGGCATCGAGGCGGCGCTGCCGCCGGACAAGGAAATCCCGCTGGACTGGCTGATCCAGCAGTTCGAGCGCAGCCTGACGCCCGAACAGAAGGCCGCCATCGAGAAGCACGGCTGGGACAAGCTGATGGAGCTGTTTCGCGAGCGCCTGGCCGAGCAGCAGGGCCGCCACGCTGGCGGCAGCAAATGGATAGGCACGGGCGGCACCTCGCCCTTCGGGCACGGCGGCTACCATCCCGAGGGCATCCGCGTGGGCGGGCAATCGCGCCAGCGCAGCGCGGTCAAGGTCTGGGAGGCGCGCGAATACCGCGACTACGACGACCAGCAGGAGCTGGGCACGCGCAACTTCAAGGTGGCGCTGCGCCGGCTGCGCCGGTTCGCGCGCCAGGGCGCCGAGCTGGAGCTGGACCTGGACGACACCATCGCAAGCACCGCGCGCAACGCCGGCCACCTGGACCTGCGCATGATCCCCGAGCGGCACAATGCCGTGAAGGTGCTGATGCTGCTGGACGTGGGCGGCAGCATGGACGACCACATCGCCCGGGTCGAGGAACTGTTCTCGGCCGCGCGCAGCGAGTTCCGCAATCTCGAGGTCTATTATTTCCACAACTGCCCTTACGAGAGCATGTGGCAGTCCAACGCGCGGCGCCAGTCCAACCGCATCGATACGGTGGACATCCTGCGCAAGTACAACGCCGACTGGCGCCTGATCATCGTGGGCGACGCCACCATGAGCCCCTACGAAATCCTGCAGCCCGGCGGCTCGGTGGAACACTTCAACCGCGAGCCGGGGGCCGTCTGGATGCAGCGGCTGGTAGAGGCCTGGCCGCATTCGGTATGGCTCAACCCCGAGCCTGCGGCGTCCTGGCAATACCGGCAGTCCATCGGGCTGATGCGCAACCTGATGCAGGACCGCATGTACCCGGTCACCGTGGCCGGACTGGAGCAGGCCATGCGAGTGTTGGGGCGCTAGAAGTCGCCGGCCACGGCGCTGGCGAAGCCTTCGGGATCCAGGTATTTGCGTACCGCCTCGTTGACCCGTTCGGCGGTCAGCGCCTGCAGCTGGCGGTCGATATCGGCCGACCAGGCGAAGGTGCGGCCGCGCTCCAGGTAGCTGAGCCAGGTCGAGGCCAGCACGCTGTCCTGGGCGCGCGCCAGGCGGCGATAGTTCAGCAGGGCGGCCACGCCGTCCTTGACCTCGGCCTCGGTAAAGCCTTCCCGGGCCGCCCGCGCCAGCTCCTCGGACATGGCCGATTCCAGCCGCTTGCGGTTCTCCGGCGCAAAGATCGCGTACACCGTCCAGGTGGCCGAAGGCTCGTAGGCCGAGACCGACAGGTTGCTGCGCACGTTGTAGGACAGGCCCTCCTGCTCGCGCACCCGCGTCCACAGGCGCGAGGTCTCGGAGGTGCCCAGCAGGAAGTTGGCCAGGTATAGCGGCGCGAAATCCGGATCGGTATCGCGCAGGGGCAGCGGCCGGGCGGCGATGTAGAAGGCATTGGCCTTGTCCGGCGTGTCGATGTCGAACTGGCGGGGCTCGACCTCGCGGTAGGGGTTGCTGACCCGGGTATAGGCCGGGGCGCGGCGCCAGCCCGCCAGGCCTTCGGCCAGGGCCTTCTCGGCGGCCTGCGGGTCGAAGTCGCCCACCGCCGAGAAGCGCACGGCCCCGGCGCCGTACATGTTGGCGTGGAAATCGACCAGCGCCTTGCGGGTCAGGGATTCGATTTCCTTGATGTTCTCCTCGAACGTGGGCACGTAGCGGATATCCGCGCGCGGCCAGGGATTGCCGTGGCGCGCCAGCGCGCGCGAGGCCAGGGCGGTGGGCTCGGTCATGGCGCTGCGCACCGAGGTCAGGGCCTGGCGTACGTATTCGTCCACTTCCGATTGCGGGAAGCTGGCATTGCGCACCACGTCCAGCGCCAGCGCGATCAGCTCGGGCAGGTTCTCGCCCGGGGCCGAGATGTTGACCGAGACCGTGGTGCCGCCGCCCGAGAAGGACACGTCGGCGCGCAGCTGGTCGATGCGGTCGCGGATCTGCTGGCGGCTGAGCTTGTCGGTGCCGCGATCGAGCAGGTCCGCCACGGCCGAGGCGACGGCGCGCTGGCCGCCGAGCATGTCGGCATCGCCGAAGTTGATCTCCAGCGCGGCCTGCACCCGGCCGCCGCGGGTGGCCTTGGGCAGCAGCGCCAGCCTGACCTCGCCGTTGGGCAGGTTCAGGGTCTTGCGCTCGGTCCGGCTGTCGATGTTCTGCGGCGTGGGGTCGAAGGCTTCGGCCTGCTTGAAGTCAGGATCGCCCTGGTAGTCGCGAAAGACCTCGCCCAGGTCGGGCGCGCGCAGCAAGGGGGTGCGCACCGGGTTGTCGGTCGGGATGTAGCGGCCCTGCGTGCGGTTGCTTTGCAGCAGGTAGGTTTCGGCGGCCTGCTGCACCTGCTCGAGCGTGGCCCCGCGCACGCGGTCGCGCTGCAGGAAGAACAGCCGCCAGTCGCCCGCGGCGATGGCCTCGGACAGCGCCACGCCGACCTGCTCCGGATCGCTGTAGGCCTGCTCCCAGGCCGAGAGCCACTGGCTGCGCGCGCGATCGAGCTCTTCCTGGGTAAAGGGGTTCTTGCCGACGGATTCCAGCGTATCGGTCAGGGTGGCCAGCGCCTTGTCCTGGGGCATGCCCGGCTGCAGCTGCGCGCCGAACATGACCAGGCCCGGGTCGTGCTGGTCCATGGTGAAGCCGAAGGTGGCCGCGGCCAGCCGGTTGGGCACCATTTCGCGGTACAGGCGGCCGGAGGGGGTATCGGCCAGGATCTGCGCGGCCAGCTCCACGGCGGCGAAATCGGGGCTGGCCGCCGCCGGGATGTGATACATGGCCGCCACCAGGGGCGTGCCGCCCGTGCGGCGCAGGGTGACGGCCCGTTCGCCGTCCTGCACCGGCTCGACCGTATACAGCGGCGGCAGTTCGCGCTCGGGGCGCGGCAGCTTGCCGAAGGCCCGGGCGATGGACTGCAAGGCAGCCTGCGGGTCGAACTGGCCGGCCACGATCAGCACCGCATTGTCGGGCTGGTAGTAGCGATGGTAGAACTCGCGCAGCTGCGCCACGTCGACGTTCTCGACGTCCGAGCGCGCGCCGATGGTGCTCTTGCCGTAGTTGTGCCACTGGTAGGCGGCGGCCTGCATCTTCTGCATCAGGATGCGGAAAGGGTTGTTCTCGCCGCTTTCCATCTCGTTGCGCACCACCGTCATTTCCGAATCCAGGTCCTCGCGCGCGATCAGCGAATTGACCATGGCATCGGCCTGCCAGCCCAGGTACCAGTCCAGGGTTTCGGGATCGGCGGCGAAGCTGGCGAAGTAATTGGTGCGGTCGCTGGAGGTCGAGCCGTTGGCCTGCAGGCCGCGGCGCGAGAATTCGCCCAGCGCGTTGCGCACCGTGGGCGTGCCCTTGAACAGCATGTGCTCGAGCAGGTGCGCCATGCCGGTCTGGCCGTAGCTTTCGTGGCGCGAACCCACGAGATAGGTCATGTTGACGGTGGTGGTGGGCTTGGACTGGTCCGGCGCAAGCAGCACCCGCAGGCCGTTGTGCAGCCGGTATTCGGTGATTCCCTCGACCACCGCGACCTGCTCCAGCCCCTTGGGCAGGCTCGCCCACGCCGTCTGAAAAGCCAGGAAACCAGCGGCCAGCCCGGCCAGAAGGCGCCGCGCGCCCCACAACACGATAGACATCGGCACATCCTCTGAATGCGAACCAGCGTTCGAGTGTAGTCGGCGGATTTGGTTCATGCCAGCGCGCCGGGCAGCCAACGCTTTGTCTTGAAGCTGTGAAAAAACGCTTCGTATGGCACCGGTTGGCAAGCCGGGGCGGGCCGGTCCCCTTGCCCGGGTAAGACCTGCTCACACGGCCGTTTTTCCTGCCTCCATACTGGAACAACGGTCAACGCGCAGGCGATGCATGGCCAACCGGCCCGCCCCTGCCCGCATCCAAAACAACCGTATCGGAGGTCTCTCATGAAGAAGCTCACCCCCATCGTGATCGTGTCCTCGGCGCTGCTGGGCGCCGCATCCGTCCATGCCGCCGGTCTGGACCGCCCGGCCGGCGGCGGGCAGCTGCTGGCGCAGGCCGGCACGACCACCGTGCCCGACACCGCCTCGCCGGTCACGCCCGGCACCGGGCCGCAGGAAGGCACGCAGTCGCGCGGCAACCTGGACTACCAGCCCGGGGGCACCGGCTCGCCCAACATGAATACGCGGGAAGAAGTAACGCAGGACCGCGACGCGGCCCGCGCCACCGGGGACATGCAGCAAAAAGGCGAGCTGACGCAGCTGAACCAGCGCGAGCAGACCACTTCGCAAACCCGCGAAGAGGTCTCGGCCGAGCGCGATGCCGCCCAGGCCACCGGCCAGACTTCGCGCGGCAACCTGGATTATCCGAAAAAGACCAACTAAAGGCCGCCGCCGCGGCCGGTCCAGGCGCAAAGCCTGCTCCCTGGGAGCAGGCTTTCTTGCTTGCTAGCTGAAGAATTCCTTGACGCGGTCGGTCCAGGACTTGCTTTGCGGCGAGTGGCGGTCGCCGCCATCGTTGAGCGAAGCCTCGAACTGGCGCAGCAGCGCCTTCTGGTCCTCGTTCAGGCGCACCGGCGTCTCGACCACCAAGTGGCAGTACAAGTCGCCCGGATAGCTGGCGCGCACGCCGCGGATGCCCTTGCCGCGCAGGCGGAAGGTCTTGCCTGACTGCGTGCCCTCGGGAATGGCGATCTCGGCCTTGCCGGTGAGCGTGGGCACCTGCACCTCGCCGCCCAGGGCGGCGGTGGTGAAGGGAATGGTCAGCTCGCAGTGCAGATCGTCGCCGTCGCGCTGGAAGATCTTGTGCGGCTTGATGTGGATTTCCACATACAGGTCGCCCGGCGGCCCGCCGTTCAGCCCGGGCTCGCCGTTGCCGCTGGAGCGGATGCGCATGCCGTCGTCGATGCCCGCCGGGATCTTCACCTGCAGGGTCTTGTTGCGGCGGATGCGGCCCACGCCTTCGCAGGCCGGGCAGGGTTCGGTGATCTCCTTGCCCGAGCCGTGGCAGGTCGGGCAGGTCTGCTGCACGCTGAAAAAGCCCTGCTGCATGCGCACGGCGCCCGCGCCGCCGCAGGTGCGGCAGGTCTTGGGCTGCGTGCCGGGCTTGGCGCCCGAACCGTGGCAGGTATCGCAGTTTTCCCAGCTGGGCACGCGGATCTCGGTATCGAAACCGTTGGCGGCCTGCTCCAGGGTGATGTCCAGCGCATACTTGAGATCGGCGCCGCGATAGACCTGCGGCCCGCCGCCGGGGCGCCGGCCGCCGCCGAAGATCTCGCCGAAGATGTCGCCGAAGGCGTCGGCAAAACCGCCATGCATGCCCGCGCCCGCCGCCGCGTTGGGGTCGACGCCGGCGTGCCCGTACCGGTCGTAGGCGCTGCGCTTGTCGGCCTCGGAAAGCATCTCGTAGGCCTCCTTGGCCTCCTTGAACTTTTCCTCGGCTTCCTTGCTGTCCGGATTGCGGTCCGGATGGTATTTCATCGCCAACCGTCGGTAGGCTTTCCTGATCTCGTCATCCGAGGCGTTCTTGGCGACGCCCAGAACTTCGTAGTAATCGCGTTTTGCCATGATTGCTCAGTTCGCGCCCTGAAGGCGGTTCGTATTCCTGGAGCGAAGACGCCCGGCCGCCGGCAAAGCGCCGGCGCCGAGCGTAGCTTGCGCACCGCACCCGCCCCCTTGGACGCGCGCGGCGCTTGGTTGCCGCCGGGCCGCCCGGCTTACTGGTCGCGCTTGACTTCCTTGAAGTCGGCATCGACCACGTTGTCGTCCGCAGGCTTGGCGCCATCGGCCGCGGCCTGGGCCTGCGCCGCCTGCTGCGCCTGGGCGTCGGCGTACATCTTCTCGCCCAGCTTCTGCGCGGCCGTGGCCAGGGCCTCGACCTTGGCGTCGATCTGGGCCTTGTCGGGCGAACCCTTCAAGGTTTCCTCGACATCCTTGATGGCGGCCTCGATGGCCTCCTTGTCGGCCGCATCGAGCTTGTCGCCATACTCGCCCAGCGACTTGCGGGTGCTGTGCACCAGCGCATCGGCCTGGTTGCGCGCCTGCGCCAGCTCGGCCACGCGGTGATCCTCGGCCGCATTGGCCTCGGCGTCCTTGACCATGCGCTGGATCTCTTCTTCCGTCAGGCCCGAGTTGGCCTTGATGGTGATCTTGTTTTCCTTGCCGGTGCCCTTGTCCTTGGCCGAGACGTGCAGGATGCCGTTCGAATCGATGTCGAAGGTGACCTCGATCTGCGGCGTGCCGCGCGGCGCGGGCGGGATGCCTTCCAGGTTGAACTCGCCCAGGCTCTTGTTGCCCGCGGCGATCTCGCGCTCGCCCTGGAACACCTTGATGGTCACGGCCGGCTGGTTGTCGTCGGCGGTCGAGAACACCTGCGAGAAACGCGTGGGGATGGTGGTGTTCTTCTGGATCATCTTGGTCATGACCCCGCCCAGGGTCTCGATGCCCAGCGACAGCGGGGTCACGTCCAGCAGCAGCACGTCCTTGCGGTCGCCCGAGAGCACCGAACCCTGGATGGCGGCGCCGGCGGCCACCGCCTCGTCGGGGTTGACGTCCTTGCGCGGCTCCTTGCCGAAGAACTCCTTGACCTTTTCCTGCACCTTGGGCATGCGGGTCATGCCGCCGACCAGGATCACGTCGTCGATGTCCGAGACCTTCACGCCGGCGTCCTTGATGGCCACGCGGCACGGCTCGATGGTGCGCTCGATCAGCTCCTCGACCAGGGCTTCGAGCTTGGCGCGCGTCAGCTTCAGGTTCAGGTGCTTGGGACCGGAGGCGTCGGCGGTGATGTAGGGCAGGTTGATCTCGGTCTGCTGGCTGGAGGACAGCTCGATCTTGGCCTTCTCGGCGGCTTCCTTCAGGCGCTGCAGCGCCAGGACGTCCTTGGACAGGTCCACGCCCTGCTCTTTCTTGAACTCGGCGATGATGTAGTCGATCAGGCGCTGGTCGAAGTCCTCGCCGCCCAGGAAGGTGTCGCCGTTGGTGGACAGCACCTCGAACTGCTTCTCGCCGTCGACGTCGGCGATCTCGATGATCGACACGTCGAAGGTGCCGCCGCCCAGGTCATAGACGGCGATCTTGCGATCGCCCTTCTCGGTCTTGTCCAGGCCGAAGGCCAGCGCGGCCGCGGTCGGCTCGTTGATGATGCGCTTGACCTCCAGGCCGGCGATGCGGCCGGCGTCCTTGGTGGCCTGGCGCTGGCTGTCGTTGAAATAGGCCGGCACGGTGATGACGGCCTCGGTGACTTCCTCGCCCAGGTAGTCCTCGGCGGTCTTTTTCATCTTGCGCAGCACGTCGGCCGACACCTGGGGCGGCGCCAGCTTCTTGCCCTGGGCCTCGACCCAGGCGTCGCCGTTGTCGGCCTTGACGATCTTGTAGGGCATCAGGTCGATGTCCTTCTGGACCGCCTTTTCGTCGAATTTGCGGCCGATCAGGCGCTTGACCGCGTACAGGGTGTTCTTGGGGTTGGTGACGGCCTGGCGCTTGGCCGGCGCGCCCACCAGGATTTCGCCATCTTCGAGGTAGGCGACGATGGAGGGCGTGGTGCGGGCGCCTTCGGCGTTTTCGATGATCTTGACCTGACCGCCTTCGAGCACGGCCACGCAGCTGTTGGTGGTGCCCAGGTCGATACCGATGATTTTGCTCATGATGGCTTACCTAAGAAATTTAATCAGGAAATACGTGAATTCGGTCAAATTTCGGCCTTCAAGCCGGGGTTGCTAGCTATATTGGGGACGCCGCCATGGTTTTCAAGCCTCGGCCTGCAACTTGGCCACCGCCGCCTGGAACTGCGGCAGGCCGGGCCAGCCGGTGATCCGCCCCAGGCGCTTGCCGCGCCGGTAGAACACGAAGGTGGGCACCCCGTGCAGCGCAAAGCGCCGCCCCAGCGCCACGTCCTGGTAGACGTCGGCCTGGAACCACTTGAGATCGAGCTGGCGCAGCGCCTGCTGGTGCAGCAGGGCGGCCTGCTTGAACAGATTGCAGTTGTAGCAGTCCTTGCCCCACAGGAACACGCAATGCAGGGTGTCCCCGCCGCCTTCGACCACCGCGGCGTCGAAGCCTTCGCTATCGACGGGCTGCATGGCCAGGGCCTCGAAGACCTGGGTGGGATCGAAGGATAGGGCGGACATGGCGGGCTCCGGTCCAATGCCTTATTGGGCGCCGGCCGAGACGGTCACCAGCGCCGGGCGCAGCACGCGGTCGGCGATCAGGTAGCCCTTCTGCAGGCAGGTGACCACGGTGTTGGCGGGCTGTTCGGCCGGCACCGAGGAAATGGCCTGGTGCAGGTGCGGATCGAACTTCTCCCCGGCGGCGGGAGCGACTTCCTTCAGGTGGTTGCGCTCGAAGGCCGACACCAGCTGCTTGAGGGTGGCCTCGACCCCGGCACGCAGGTCCTCGGCGCTCTGGCCGGTCTGGGCCAGGGCGGCCTCCAGGCTGTCGCGCACCGGCACCAGGCTCTCGGCGAACGACTCGATCCCGAACTTGCGGGCCTTGGCTGCTTCGTCCTGCGCGCGGCGCCGCACGTTTTCCATCTCGGCGTGCGCGCGCAGCAGCTTGTCCTGCAGTTCCTGGACTTGCCCCTGGGCGGCGGCCAGGGCGGCTTGCAGCCCGGCGGCGTCGGCGCCCTGGGCCGGCTCGCCCTGGGCTTGCGGGTCTTGCCCGGCCGGCTCTTGCGCGGCCGGGGCCTGGATATCGGGCTGCCCGGGGGCAGCAGCGGGGCTGGCGGTCTCGTCGGGCCTGGGGTTGTCGGGCTCGTTCGTAGCCGTCATGGGGCATCCTCCGGGGATAAAAGTTGCGATTTCCCCGTACATGGGGATCGCGGCCCGGATTTCAAGGCCCCACGGCGGTCAGGGCTTTCGGGGGGTGGTCGGGGGCGGGTCGCTGGCCGGGAAGGTGTCCTTCAAGGCCTTGTCCACCTTGTCGCGCTCGGCCTGGGCGGCGTGGTCGGGATCGTGGGTCACGGCCACCGGGTCGCTGGCCGGGAAGGTATCCTCCAGCGCCTCGTCCAGCTCGCGCTCGACCGCGTCCTCCTTGGGCTTGCCGTGGCCGGGTTCGGAGGAAGTGCCGATCTTGGACGTATGGGAGGGCCTGCGGTTCTCGGGGGTGCTCATCAATGGACTCCTGGCTGCCGCACGGGCGGCAAGCAAGCTTGCACGGCGGGCGGGCGCCTGCGCCCGGCCCGGATGCCATCGAGTTTATCCCCGGCCAGCCGGCGCGCCGGCCCAGCCCTGTAACTGAGTTTGAACCAGGTCGGCCAGCGCCCGGATCCAGGCCGGATCGTCGTTGAGCGCCGGAATGTAGCGGAACTGGCGCCCCCCCGCCCGCAGGAAGGCCTCGCGCCCTTCCTGGGCGATTTCCTCCAGCGTCTCGATGCAGTCGGCGGTAAAACCCGGGCACACTACATCCACCTCGGTAACACCTTGCCGGGCCAATTCGGCCAGCATGGGCTCGGTATAGGGTTCGAGCCAGCGGGCCGTGCCGAACCGGCTCTGGAAAGAGACCTCGACCTGCTCGGGCGCCAGCCCCAGGCGCTCGCGCACGGCGCGCGCGGTCTGCAGGCAGTCGCGGTAATAGGGATCGCCCAGCTCGATCGAGTAGCGAGGCAGCCCGTGAAAGCTCATCAGCAGCTTCTGCGGCCGGCCATGCGCGTCCCAATAGGCCTGGATCGAGCCGGCCAGCGCGCCGATGTAGCCCGGATCCACATGGAAACGCTTGAGAAAGCGCAGCTCCGGCTGGTTGCGCAGGCGCGCGGCCTCGCGGCCCACCTGGTCCACCACCGTGGCGGTGGTGCTGGCCGAATATTGCGGATACAGCGGCACGGTCAGGATACGCTCGCAGCCGTCCGCGCGCAGCCGCGCCAGCGCGTCGGCCAGCGAAGGGTTGCCATAGCGCATGCCCGCCTCGACCCGCACCGCCAGGCCGCGCGCGCCCAGCTCGCCCGCCAGCGCCTGGGCCTGGCGGCGGGTATGGACCAGCAGCGGCGAGCCTTCCTGCATCCAGATCTGCGCGTAGCGCGGCGCCAGCTTGGGCGGGCGCATGCGCAGCACCAGCCCGTGCAGGATGGGGAGCCAGAGGTAGCGGGGGATCTCGATGACCCGCGGATCGGACAGGAACTCGGCCAGATAGCGGCGGATGGCCGGCGCCGTGGGGGCGTCCGGGGTGCCCAGGTTGACCAGCAGCACGCCCAGGGGCCCGGCCGCGGCCAGCGGCGGATCGGTGTCGAAGGGATCGTCCTGGGCGGGCTCGGGCAGGAAGCGCTCGGGCCAGATGTATTTGAACGATCTCAGGAACACGGCAATACCTCTAGGGGCGCCCGGAACGGGCGCGGGGTTCAGGAAGGGTTCTGGCTGAGCGCGTTCGAGAGCAGGCGGGAAGTGATGTCCACGATGGGGATGACGCGGTCGTAGGCCATGCGCGTGGGGCCGATGACCCCCAGCGTGCCCACCACCTGGCCGTTCACGCCGTAGGGGGCGGTGATGACGCTCATGTCTTCCATGGGCACCAGCTGCGAGTCGCCGCCGATGTAGATCTGCACGCCCTGGGCGCGGCTGGAGGCGTCCAGCAGCTGCAGCAGTTCGGTTTTCTGCTCGAAGATGGAGAACATCTTGCGCAGGCGGTCCATGTCCGAGGACAGGTCCGAGACGTCCAGCAGCTTGCGCTCGCCGGAGATGACCACCGATTCGTTCTCGTCGACCGGCTCGGTGCCGGTCTCGACGGCGGCCAGCATCAGCCGGGAGATATCCTCGCGCAGCTGGGCCAGCTCGGTGGCCAGGGCCGCGCGCACCGCCTCGAAGGACTTGCCGGCGAAATGCTGGTTGAAGAAATTGCTGGCCTCGAGCAGCTCTTGTTCGCGGTAGTCGCGCGGCACCATCAGGATGCGGTTCTGCACGTCGCCGTCGGGCGTGACGATGATCAGCAGCACCCGGCGCTCGGACAGGCGGATGAACTCGATCTGGCGAAATACCTGGGCGCGCTTGGGCGCCAGCACCACCCCGGCGAAACGGGTCAGGTTCGAGAGCAGCTGGGCCGCCGCGTTGACCGCGCGGGCCGGGTCGGCCGAGGGCAGCAGCCCGTTCATGCCGGGCGGATGGGGATGGGCCAGCTCGATGGGCCGGGCCGCCAGCAGCGTGTCGACGAATACCCGGTAGCCGCGCGGGGTGGGCACGCGCCCGGCCGAGGTGTGGGGGCTCTGGATCAGGCCGAGCTCCTCGAGGTCGGCCATGACGTTGCGGATCGAGGCCGGCGACAGGTCGAACACCTTGGACAACGTGCGCGAGCCGACCGGTTGCCCGTCGGCGATGTAGCGTTCGATAAGAGCCTTGAGCAGCGCGCGCGCACGATCGTCCATGACAGCTATTTTATGGGTCGTTTGTGTCCAGCGCCACAAGCCATGCGCCCCCTATAATCAGCGCAACCCCTTTCGCTACGCACCGACCCATGCATTTTCCCACCGTCGCGCTGATCGGCCGCTACCAGGACACCGGGCTGGACACCCTGCTGACCGCCCTGGCCGGTGCGCTGGCTCAGGCCGGGCGCACCGTGCTCATCGAGGCCGACACCGCCCGCAACACGGGCGTCACCGGCTTTGACGCCGCCACCTACGAGCAGATCGGCCAGCGCGCCGACCTGGCGGTGGTCGTGGGCGGCGACGGGACCATGCTGGGCGCGGCGCGCCAGCTGGCCCCGCTGGGGGTGCCGGTGGTGGGCATCAACCACGGCCGGCTGGGCTTCATCACCGACATCCCGCTGGAAGATGCCCAGGACGCGCTGGCCGGCCTGCTGCAAGGCAGCTTCGAGGCCGAGGACCGCATGCTGCTCACCGGCTGCGTGGTGCGCGGCGACGAAGTCATGTTCCGCGCCTCGGCGCTGAACGACGTGGTGCTGAACCGGGCCGGGCGCGGCGGCATGATCGAGGTGCGGCTGGACGTGGACGGCACCTATATGTATACGCAGCGCGCCGACGGCCTGATCGTCTCCACCCCCACTGGATCGACGGCCTACTCCCTCTCGGCCAACGGCCCCATCCTGCACCCCGGCCTGAACGCCATGCTGCTGGTTCCGGTGGCGCCGCAGACCCTGTCGCACCGCCCCATCGTGCTGCCGGACAATGCCGTGCTGCAGCTCACGCTCACGGCCATGGGCCGGGTCGACCACGGCGCCAGCGTGCATTTCGACATGCAGACCTGGTCCGACCTGCAGCCGGGCGACCGCATCGAGGTGCGCCGGGCGCCGCACACCATCCGCTTCCTGCATCCGACCGGCTACAGCTTCTTTTCCACCCTGCGGCGCAAGCTCTACTGGAACCGCATGCCGCAGCAATCGGGCGACGGAGCCGAATAAGACACCATGCTGCGCGCGCTGCACATCCGCGACTTCGTCATCGTCGAACACGCCGAGATCGCCTTCGGCCCGGGCTTTACGGTCTTCTCGGGCGAGACGGGGGCGGGCAAGTCCATACTCATCGATGCCCTGGCGCTCACGCTGGGCGGGCGGGCCGACGCCGGCATGCTGCGCGAAGGGGCGGCGCGCGCCGACATCAGCGCCGTATTCCAGGCCAGCGCCGCCCAGCAGGCCTGGCTGGCCGAGCACGACATCGACGCCGGCGACGAGCTGGTGCTGCGCCGCGTGGTCGACGCCCAGGGCCGCAGCCGCGGCTACATCAACGGGGTGCCCGCCACGGTGGCGCAGCTGCGCCAGCTGGGCGACCAACTGGTCGACATACACGGCCAGCACGCTCACCAGAGCCTGCTGCGCGCCGACGCCCAGCGCGACCTGCTCGATGCGCACGGCGGGCACAACGAGCTGCGGCAGGCCGTGGCCCAGGCCTGGAAGGCCTGGCGCGGCGCAGCCGCGCGCCTGGAAACCGCCGAGCGCGAGGCCGGCACCCTGGCCACCGAGCGCGACCGCGTGCAATGGCAGGCCGACGAACTGGACAAGCTCGATCTCAAGCCCGGCGAATGGGACGCCCTGCAAGGCGAGCACGACCGCCTGGCCCACGCCCACTCGCTGCTCGAAGGCGCCCAGCAGACGCTGGCCGCGCTGGACGATGCCGACGATGCGGTGCAGCCGCGCCTGACCGCAGCCACCCAGCGCATCGCGCAGCTGCTGCGCCACGACGCCTCGCTGCGCACCGTGCACGAAGAACTCGATTCGGCCCGCATCGCCGTGGCCGAGGCCGTCTCCGACCTGCAAAGCTACCTGGACAAGCTCGAACTGGACCCGCAGCGGCTGGCGCAGGTCGAGCAGCGCATGGGCGCTGCCTTCGACCTGGCCCGCAAGCTGCGCCGCGAGCCGGCCGAGCTGCCGGCCCTGCGCGAATCCCTGCACGCGCAGTTGCGCGAGATGCAGGCCAGCGGCGACCTGGACGCCCTGCGCCGCCAGGCCGCCCAGGCCGAGGCCGACTACCGCCAGCATGCCGCCCAGCTTTCCTCGGCGCGCCGCAAGGCCGCCAAGGACCTGGGCAAGCGGGTCAGTGCAGCCATGCAGCAGCTGGCCATGCAAGGTGGCAAGTTCGAGGTGCAGCTCAACGAGGCACCGCCCTCGGGCGCGGGGCTGGAAGCGGTGGAATTCGCCGTGGCCGGCCACGCCGGCACCACGCCGCGGGCCCTGGCCAAGGTGGCCTCCGGCGGCGAACTGGCCCGCATCTCGCTGGCCCTGTCGGTCATCGCCAGCCGCGCCGCGCGCGTGCCCACCCTGATCTTCGACGAAGTGGACAGCGGCGTGGGCGGCGCGGTGGCCGAGGTGGTCGGCCGCCTGCTGCGCGAACTGGGCGAGCGCCACCAGGTGCTGTGCGTCACCCACCTGCCCCAGGTGGCGGCCTGCGCCGCCGCCCATTACCAGGTCAGCAAGGTCGAGACCGGCGGCGCCACGCGCTCGCGCATCGCCGAACTGGGCAAGGCCGAGCGGGTGGAGGAAATCGCCCGCATGCTGGGCGGCATCAAGCTGACCGACACCACGCGCAAGCACGCGCGCGAAATGCTGGGACAGCAGCGCTAGG